>JASJGP010000350.1:0-4003 GCA_033791485.1 Desulfobacterales bacterium
AAAACTTAATATAGATGCCATTATAAGCGGCTTACTCCAATTTAGAAAAGAATATTCCGGACAACTCTGGCTGGAAATTTTCATTGTTCCTGGTATCAATGATACAAAGGAAGAATTGACAGCAATAAAGGGTGCTATAATAAAAATCAGGCCGGATACGGTTCAACTTAATACGCTGGACAGACCAGGGACCGTCCAAGATATTCGATCAGCCACCAGGAAGGAGCTTAAAAGCATTCTTGATTTCTGGCAGCTTGATTATGCTGAGATTATTGCTAAACCACCGGAACGGAAAGAGCTTCTTTCGTATCGAAAAGACGCCGAATCAGCTATCCTGGAGACAATTGCAAGGCGTCCCTGCACCTTGCAGGATCTGACTGAATTGCTTGGCCTGCACGCTGCTGAAGTAAATAAATACCTCGATGTTCTTGAGGCAGATAATAAAATAAAAGTTGTAAACCAAAAACGAGGATTTTTTTATCAGAAAACCTGAAGACTAAAGACTCGCTCTCCTGATGGCATGGTCGTAAGATTAATAAATAAGGGTCTTGACTAGAACAGGGTTTAAATATTAGCCTAAGTTCTATCTTACTCCATCTGTACCTCATAGAAAGCCCTTGCTGATAAGTATCGGTGAGGGCTTTTTATTTCCACATTGAAACCTTTCCAAAACATTACCTCCGATTTGGTTTTTTTTTTGAGCATAAGCCCATTTTAATCCTTGACATGTTATAAACTAAGCTTTATATTATGGTCAAATGACCATTATGAAGGAATTTATTTATGCCGAGGCCAAAAAAACCGAGATTTGTATCCGGATATCCGACGATAGTCGCTTTTGTTCCACAGGGAATGCCTGTAACAGGTGAAGTTTTTCTCTCTGTGGAGGAGCTTGAAGCTATCAGGCTGACCGACTTTGAGTGTCTTGACCAGGAAACTGCTGCAAAAATGATGGAAGTATCGCGCCAGACCTACGGAAGGATTCTATCCAATGCCAGAGGCATTGTCGGTGAAGCTCTTATTACAGGAAAAGCACTAAAAGTTGGCGGAGGAACATACCAAATGCGTGGAATGCAAAAACGCCGACGCAGAAGAGGTGGAAGAAATTTTTAAGTAGAATAACACAATAAAGGAGGTGAATAATATGCCACGAGGAGACAGAACAGGACCAGATGGTCAGGGACCCAAGACAGGAAGAGGTCAGGGAAAATGCGGTAAAGGCACCCAGAATCCTTCCCAGGGAGGTCAGGGAGGCATGGGATCAGGCCGAGGCGGAGGCAGCAGCAGAGGCCAGGGTCAAGGTAGTGGTGGCGGTAGAGGCAAGGGTCAGGGCGGAGGTACCGGCCAGGGCCGTAGTAACCGTTAATATTTGATAGATTTAACAGTTAAAATGGACGGTTTCATAAAAAGCGGTTTCTAACTTTTTATGAAACCGTCCACATAAAATCATCCTAAAAAAGGAGGGATTTATCATGCCAGGATTTGACGGAAGTGGACCAATGGGAGCCGGTTCTATGACCGGTGGTGCAAGAGGCCTTTGTAACCCGGCAAATGCCGGATACAACCCTCAGTTTGGAAGAGGTTACGGCAGAGGCATGGGTTTAAGACGCGGTTTCAGAGGCGGAATGGGCGCAGGTCCAGGTTATGGCAGAGGTTTAGGGTTTTATCCACCTGCCGGAGCTACGTTTTCTCAAATGACTGCGGAAGATGAAATTAGCATGCTAAAGGCGAATGCGGATTACATGAAAAACTCATTAGATGAAATCAACAAACGAATAAAAGAGTTGGGGAAAAAGCCTTCAGAATAAGTGCCTGCTGAGATTGATAAACTCATAAAAAATCATATTGCCCCTTCCCTTTCAAATCGCCCCTCTCCCCTAAGGGGAGAGGGGTTTTTGACTTCTTACGAATCGGTCAGCCTTAGCTGTTACACATAATCGTTTGTACCTGAAACTACCTTTACCCCAGTTTTATTCTCCGGGACAACCGTAACCAAGGTCCATGTGAGCACCGCAACCTACTATGGCAACTTTTTCCATTTAAGCCACCTTATTTCAATTAATGATCGCAGGCATTGTCACCGGTTTCGAGTTTATTGTCCAGATAGCTCTTTACCAGAACTTCGGGCTCTAAAGACGGCGCTCCGGTGACAACCTCTATCCCGTTCTGGTTGAAAAGGTTGACCGCCATAGCTCCCATTCCTCCTGCAATAATCACGTTGGCACCCATTTCGTGGAGCCATTTCGGAAGCACACCGGGTTCATGTTGCGGAGGTACAAGAATCTCTTTATTCTTTACTTCGTTTTCTTCAACTTCAACAAGTGCAAACTCCTGACAATGCCCAAAATGAGCCGTCAATTTTCCTTCAGCCAATGGTATTGCAAATTTCATTATAATATTCCTCCAAAATTAATTTTTATGCTTTGTCGTTTTTAAAATGGGACACGGATGAACACGGATTACTTAGATATATTAATTTTCTTTACTCACATGTCAAGAAAAGTGCAAATATTTTGAAAATCCGTGTTAATATGTTCAAATCTTTGTCATAATTTCAAAACCAAACGATTACTTTCACCTCAAAAGTGTCATATTACACCAGTTCGGCCATTTTCGCAGCCACATGATCAAAGGCTTTCGTTACCATTGAATCTTTATGCGTATCCAGAATAGAGGTGCCGGAATCACCGCATTGTACAACATTCGGATCGAACGGAATTCGACCGAGAAACTGCACACCCATTGTCTGGGCGGTTTTCTCTCCGCCGCCTGAACCGTACAGGTTTATCGTTTTACCGCAGTGCGGGCAGTCAAAACCGCTCATATTCTCTATAAGACCAAAGATCTCCATTTTAACTGTTTTACAGAAATTAATCGATTTCCTGACATCTGCCAATGCAACTTCCTGTGGTGTTGTAACAATAATTGCCTTCGCATCTGAAATTGTCTGGGCAATTGTCAACGGCTCGTCACCTGTTCCCGGAGGTGAATCGATAATTAAATAATCAAGCTCACCCCATTCCACATCTCCGATAAATTGTTTGATTGCAGAATACTTAATCGGACCGCGCCATATGATGGCATCGTCTTTGTTACCTGTGAGCGATTCGATCGAAACCGCCGTTAAATTATCCGAGTAACTCATCGGATTTAGCTTCCGGTTCTCATTAAGATCCAGCATCCCTTCAAGGCCCAGCATCCTGGGTACATCCGGACCATGTAAATCAACATCCATAATACCGACTTTAAAACCCTTTTTAGAAAGAGCGACGGCAAGGTTTACAGAAGTGCTGGTCTTACCGACACCACCTTTCCCGCTCAGTACAATGAATTTATTTTTAATTTTCTGTAAAGATTTGTTTACAGCAGCGTCCTGATCTGCCTGCGCATTTTTCTGCTTTGTTGCATCATCTACACTATCCTTAATTTCTACCATTATAATTATCTCCTGATTTTTTTACCGACTAACGGCTTTTTTTACTTAGCGATTCAATTTATTTGAAATATAACTACTGGCCTCGTTAAGTTGTTATTATACTACCCAACCACTCAACTATTTAACAACTCAACGACATCTGAACTATACCCAGTGTCCTTCAACATTAGCTTCCCCGGTAAGTTCCAACTCACCGTTTTTATATTTCGAAACAGCGTCAGAAACACTCCCTTCTGCACCGGTAAATATTTTTACGCCGGCACTTTGCAGCACCTTGAACGCCTTCGGGCCACAATTGCCCGTAATAATCGCACCTGCATTATTATCGATTATTGTTTTACCTGCCTGTATCCCGGCACCTTGTGGAAGATTGAGGTTCTGGCTGTTTTCAACTACCTCAAATACCATTGTCTCCGGATCAACGATAATGAAATAGGCTGCTCGCCCAAATCGCGGATCCAATTTGGCATTTAACTCCTTGCCTTCCGATGTTATTGCTATTCTCATTATTTACCTTCCCTCTTTTACAAGTATGAATACCTGTTGACATTGTCAATTTTTGTTATT
>JASJGP010000351.1:0-5684 GCA_033791485.1 Desulfobacterales bacterium
GTCAGCTTAAGTCTGTACCAGCTATACACTGCCGGTGTCGCCGCCTTAACTGCTCTGGTTCAGCGTTCAATCCATCTGGGGGCAATTCTTAGTTTGACTTTTTTGCTTAAACCTCCTTTCAAGGGGGCTCGGAAGGATAAATTAACTTTTTGGCTCTTTTTCGACTGGGCGCTGGTTATTGTGTCAGTTTATTGCACTTTCTATATCTGCTACAATCTAACAGCCATATTTGAGCGCCAGGGAGACTGGCTGACAAGTGACCTGGTGGTTAGCGTAATCGGTACAGTTCTGGTACTGGAGGCTTGCAGAAGGGTGATCGGTTTTATTATGACAGGCATATGTGTAACCGGCATATTATACGCAATGTACGGACCTTATATGCCTGAGTTGATAATACACAAGGGTTACAGCATAGAGCGCATTGCCACTACCTTATGGCTTACTACCGAGGGAATCTTCGGAATTCCTATTGGAGTGGCCGCTACTTTTGTCTTTGTTTTTGTACTCTTTGGTGCAATTTTAGAGACCACCGGCGGCGGAGCCTTCTTTATCGATCTTGCCTATTCACTTACGGGTCGCTTTTCAGGCGGTCCTGCCAAGACCTCAGTTGTCGCTTCGGGATTTATGGGCTCGGTTTCGGGATCGGCTGTGGGTAATGTAGTAGCTACCGGTTCCTTTACTATTCCCATGATGAAAAAAGTCGGCTACAGACCACATGTCGCAGGGGCTATAGAGGCCGCCGCTTCAACAGGCGGTCAGCTTATGCCACCTATCATGGGGGCAGGGGCATTCTTAATGGCCGAATTCACCAACACAAGCTACCTTACAATCATCAAGGTGGCGTTGGTACCTGCCATCATGTACTACATAACGGTGATATTATTCGTACACTACGAAGCTCAAAAGTTCGGTTTGAAAGGACAACCAAAAGAGAGTCTGCCAAAGATCATGGACGTAATCAAAAAGGGGCTGCACTTTATAATTCCTGTTTTGATATTGATTTATGTGCTGGTGTCAAACTATTCGCCCATGATGGCCGGATTTGTTGCCGTGATGAGCACACTGATTACAAGCCTGATTGCAAACACTATACGATGGGCGGTTGATACTACTCGTCTGTCCAAGGAGGATTCCCAGCGAATCAGCCTTGGAAGATTTGGCCTAAATGAGTTTAAGCTACTTATCAGGGCTCTTGAAAACGGAGCAAAAAATGCAATCATGGTCTCTGTGGCATGCGCAGCAGCAGGTATTATCGTAGGAATGGTCACACTAACCGGCATGGGACTAAAGTTCTCAAGTTTAGTTTTGGATCTTAGCTATGGGATAAAAGTCCTTGCCATCCTTTTGATTGGTGCAGCCTCGTTGGTGCTTGGTATGGGGCTTCCGGTTACTGCAAGCTATATAGTTCTTGCAACACTGGCAGGTCCAGCCCTTATGGATATGGGAGTTCCCATAATGGTAGCTCATATGATCGTATTCTGGTATTCACAGGATGCCAATGTAACTCCTCCGGTGAGCCTAGCAAGCTTTGCAGGCGCGGGAATAGCAGGCGCAAATCCCATGAGAACAGCCTTTACTTCGTGGAAGCTTGCCAAGGGACTTTATATCATTCCTATAATTATGGCTTACAGGCCGCTTCTCGGCATGGGTAAAAATTATGAGTTAATGCACTGGGAAGTTGGATTTACTATGATTATTACTACATTAGGATTGATAGCCTTTGCTTCCGGACTGGAACGATATTTTCTGCGCAAAGCAACCTGGCTGGAAACCATTCTTTTCTGGCTGGCTGCCGCCGGACTATTCTGGCCGGAATATTGGGCGGATGTTGCCGGCTTTATTGCATTTGTGAGTGCTGTTGCGCTGCAAAAATACTATACTCCCCAAAAAACATCCATGATTGCTGCGGAGGCATAAGGGGAAAGCGCATAGCATATAGCTCATAGTAAAAGGAATAAATCCTTCAAGCTATGAGCTATCAGCTATGTGCTGTGAGCTAATAAATTACGGAGTAATTTATTTTCCTTGACATCTCTGAATAAAGCCAATACATGACCGAATTGTTTAAATAATATATTCGGAATGTTTGTTGTACTTTTCTTATAAATATAGCATGTTACGAAAATATAATATTTGACTTATCGAGGAATTTTCTATGGCAAAACCAAAGTTAAAGAAACATATTATAAACAGGGACTGGTGCAAAGGATGCGGCATTTGTGTAGAATTTTGCCCCAAGAAAGTTCTTGAACTCGATGAAGAGGAAAAGGTGTTTGCAGCCAGGGCAAAGGATTGCATATGCTGCAAGCTATGTGAATTAAGGTGTCCCGATCTTGCTATTGAGATAGAAACATTGTAGGGCACAAGGGAAAGGCATAAGGCACAGAGGCAGTAGGGAGAAGGGAAAGGCAGAAGTGGTAAGAATAAAAAGCTATAGCAATTTAAATCATCATGTAAAAATCTATACAAAATGTCGAAGTTTGTATTTAAAATAAATCACGTAGAATTGGCGGGACACAATTATGAGTGAAAATGTAAAATTTCTTCAGGGTAACGAAGTGTGTGTGGAAGCTGCTTTGTATTCAGGCCTCGATTTTTTTGCAGGTTATCCTATTACCCCTTCCACTGAAATTGCTGAGCATATGGCGGTCAGGTTGCCACAGATAGGCGGAAAATTTTTACAGATGGAAGATGAAATAGCGTCAATGTGCGCAATTATCGGAGCATCACTAACAGGTCATAAAGTTATGACAGCCACCAGCGGGCCCGGTTTTTCACTTATGCAGGAGGCACTTGGATATGCCATTATGACGGAAATTCCCTGCGTAATCGTCAATGTACAGCGCGGAGGGCCTTCAACAGGCCTTCCAACAAATGTGAGCCAGGGGGATATTTTGCAGGCCAGATGGGGCGCTCACGGTGACCATGCCATTATCGCAATGACAGCTTCAAATCATCAGGATGTATTTGAAACTACCATTGCTGCATTCAATCTAGCGGAGACTTACAGAACACCCGTCATTCTGCTTTTTGATGAAGTGGTGGGTCATATGCGGGAAAAGCTTGTTATCCCGGAAAAAGGAGGAATACCACTGGTTGAAAGACTCAGAACGTCAGTAAAAAAGGGTGTGGACTACCATCCGTATCTGCCAAGGGAGGATGGCCGTCTTCCCATGTCGGATTTTGGAGGAGTTCACCGGTATAATGTGACAGGTTTATACCATGATATGTGGGGATTTCCATCAAATAATCCGGAAGTGGTTCAAGGGCTTCACAGGCACCTGGTGGACAAGATTATTAACCATGTAAATCAAATTGCCAGATACAAGGAGTATTACCTGGAAGATGCGGAAACCATATTGATTTCATACGGATCATCTGCCAGATCAGCACTTCATGTTGTTGAAAACCGGAGAACACGGGGAGAGCGGCTTGGCCTTTTGGAACTAAATACCCTGTGGCCCTTTCCATATCAGATTGTCAGGGAAAAATGCGCCAATGCAAAGCAGATAATTGTTGTTGAAATGAATATCGGTCAGATTCTAAGAGCTGTAAAAAGAGCTGTGGAAGACCCTGAAAGGGTGTTTTTAGCTAATAGAATTGACGGAGTTTTTATAAATCCGGATGATATCAGGAATATAATACGGTTCATTCAAGGGAAGGGAGCGTAGCAGATGGCAGTAAAAGATTATATAAGAGAAAGATTCTTTCCGCACATGTGGTGTCCCGGATGCGGGCACGGAATTGTGTTAAACAGTATGCTGCGTGCCATTGAAAAGCTGGGAATGAATAAAAATGATATTGTAATGGTATCAGGTATTGGGTGTTCATCCAGGATTTCCGGGTATGTTGATTTTCACACGTTGCATACAATCCACGGACGTGCTTTGGCCTTTGCAACAGGTGTTAAAATGAGTCGTCCTGAACTGAATATACTTGTACCCATGGGAGACGGCGATGCCCTGGCTATAGGCGGAAACCATTTTATACATGCTGCCCGGCGCAATATTGATATTACCGCAATTGTCATGAATAATCGTATTTACGGCATGACCGGCGGGCAGTATTCTCCCCTGTCAGGATATGGAATCATAGCTACAACAGCGCCGTATATGAATATAGACCATGATTTTGACGTAGTTGAACTGGCAAAGTCTGCAGGCGCTACCTTTGTTGCGCGGACTACCACCTATCATGTCCAGCAGATTGTGGATATTATTGAAAAAGCCATTTTACATAAGGGATTTTCGGTGGTTGAGATTATGTCCCAGTGTCCGACTTATTTCGGGAGAAAGAATAAAGAAGGAAGTGCAGTTGATATGCTCGAACGCTATAAAAAAACTACAACACCCATAGGATCCAAGGCTAAAAAAGAAAATCCGGATCTTATTGAACGCGGGATCTTTGTGCAAAAAGAGATGCCGGAATATTGCAGCGAATATGACAAGATAATTGAAATGGCGATGAAAGGGCATTAGTTATGGAAAAGTGCAGAATGGTATTTTCAGGTTCAGGCGGGCAAGGGGTAATAACCGCCGCAATAATACTTGCCGAGGCTGCCGTGCTTTATGAAAAATTGATTGCCGTTCAATCCCAATCTTACGGACCTGAGGCAAGGGGTGGGGCGACTCGTAGTGACATAATCATTTCCGACTCAAAAATAAATTACCCTAAAGTTATCCAGCCCAATGTGCTGGTTTGCCTTACACAGGAAGCTTATAATAAATTTTACCCCATAGTACGACCAGGCGGACTTTTAATTACAGACACCCGTTATGTAAAGACACAAAGAAAAGCGGATGCCGTGCAAAAAGAACTTCCCATGTATCAGACTGTTATGGAAAAAATAGGCAAACCGATTGTGTTTAATATATGCATGCTGGGCGTTGTGATAAGTATGACGCAGCTGCTTAAACCGGAATCGATTATGAAAGTTCTTAAAACTAGAATCCCTCCCGGTTTTCTCGAAATGAACAGGCAGTCTCTTGATATTGGAATGGCGATGGGGGATGGGTTTAGTAAATAGGGCTTTTTACGAGTTCATCAATTTTAAGCAGCTTTAGAATATTTTTTCCACATAACTTTTCGAGATCTTTTTCAGTTATTCCCATGTTTTTTATTTGATCAAGCTGGCTGCCGGGCATACCGAATGGATAATCACTGCCGAAGATAATCCTGTCAGGCCCGTACCGGTCAAGAAAACTTGAAATTTCATACTTACCTGCAAGTGCAGTATCTCCGTAAATGTTGTCATCATCCCATATTCCGGCATTTAACAGGCGATCAAAGCCACCGTTTAATAATCCGAGATGGGGTATTATGACAGGTGTCCTACCTTCAACCTGTTCTATAAACTTTAAGGTTTGCCTGAAAGTTTCTTCAAGTACGATTGGTAGATTCCTGGAACATATTGCATCTATCATTTCAGTACATTTTGGATCGGTGTAATTATACGGCGGTTCTCCTTCATGATGATGCCATTTGATGCCGAAAAATTCTTTTTCCAGGTCTTCAACAGCAAAATCGTTCCATACGAAATAATACGGGTAAATTTGATCTTTTTCCCAGCCGATTTCAAGCAGGTAATCGTGAGCATCAAACCGGCAATTTATCCATGTTTCATTATCGTTAAAGTGCGATGAGTAGCGATAATAAATATCCTCCACAGGTGCATACAGACATGC
>JASJGP010000352.1:0-4125 GCA_033791485.1 Desulfobacterales bacterium
GAATCCATAGGTCATGTACTCCTCAATAAATACAGTTTCAGTTCCTGTTAATCGTTAACCGTGGTGTACCGGCTTTTTGACTTTTTTTCGTTTTTCAGATAATTATCGCCGGCGCGCCGCACCCAGTCGCGGCTTGAAAGATAATAGACCTTGGGATTGGTGCCCAGCCGCTCCAGCAAGCGGAATGCATTGGGATTTTTCGGCCGGCCGCTGTGTTTAGGGTCGGGTTCGGCCATCTTGGACACCGTATGCTTCGGATGGTTGAGATCTCCGAAGGTAATTGCGCCGGCAGGGCATGCCTGGGTGCATGCAGTCTGATATTCATCTTCTTTGAGCTCTTTTCGATCTTCATAATGCGCCTTGTCCATTGCAAGCTGATATCTGTGGAAACAGAAACTGCACTTTTCAACAACCCCTCGCATACGAACGGAAACATTCGGATTTAATGATTTTTCCATCCCGTCAGGCCAGACAGGATCCCACCAGTTAAAAAGCCGGACATGGTACGGACATGCGGCCATGCAATATCTACACCCAAAACAGCGTGTATAAATCTGGCTGACAATCCCTGTTTCAGTGCTGTAATCAGTTGCTGTCGCAGGACAGACTGAAACGCAGGGACTGTGGCCATGATCACCTTCGCAGTGCATGCACGGTCTTGGAAGATAACATATTTCAGTATCAGGAAAAGGTTTGTCGTTTGTTAATTTATAAACACGCATCCATGCGATGGAAAGGAGTTTGTCTGATTCATCTTCACGAAACGGTACATTATTTTCTGCCATGCACGCCACCATGCAGGAGCCACATCCTGTACATTTATCCAGATCTATGACCATTCCAAACTTTTTAGCTTTTTCTTGTTTCATCGGGACCTCTTTAGATTGACGATTTTCAGGCTTTGACAAGCTTTGCACTGATTCCCCAGGCTGCATCATGGCCTGAAGATGAATCTTCCACCGGACCTATAAGCTGGTTAATATTTATTCCCTTGCCTGCCAGAAATTTATCATAAGCTGTATGGCCCAGCCCGCTGGGCATGGCCACTATACCAGGCATAATTCCATCAAAAAGATGTACTTTTACTTTTGCACTTCCTTTAGGAGTAGTTAATTTTGCATGTCGCCCCTCGGATAAACCGAGTTTCCCGGCAGTTGCCGGATTAATTTCGACAAAAATGTCTTTCCCTTTAAGAACCGTATCTTCAACGGTCTTTATAACAAAAGGCGGATCACCGATGAAACCACCTGCAAGTCTCATGGAATCATACGATATAAGCACAAGTGGAAAGGATGCCTTATCCCCTTCCGGTTTGACCGGGGAATAACGCGACAGCGAATTTATATCATCGCTTGTAAATTCAAACCTGGTTGAAGCTGTTTGAAATCCTTCCTTCCATCCGGGAGCTGTAAATTCGGGTTCTATCCAGTACCCGTTTTCAACCAGATTGTCCCACCTGTCGCCTAACGTTTCTTTAAGGCAAGCTTCATAATTATCCCAGGGAAATGCATCGGCTATAAAACCACCCATCGATTTTGCAAGCTGAATAATTACATCGCCTGTATATTTTGTGTTAAACTGGGGATTTACCACCGGCTTTGAAAGGCCGATTATCGGCTTTTGAAATCCGCTCGCCACAGGCACGTCCTCGTATCGCTCCAGATAAATATGGTTCGGAAGGATAAAATCCGCCATCTCAGCCGTCTCATCCATGAAAGATGAGAAACTAACTACAAACGGTATTTTTTCAAACGCTTTCTTTACCGACGATGTGTCCGGCATTGTATAACCGGGATTCGATTCTGAAACAAAAAGGACTTCAACAGGGGATACATCCGCAGAATTTATGATTTCAGGTAACCTGTTGAGCAGGTATCTGGCGTGGAGGTATTTTCCAATTCCAGCGCCATCTATGCGCCCTTTTTGTATGCCCGTTGAAGCAACAGAGTCCATTTTCAGTTCAGTCCAGTTAATATAACTCGGTTCGGGAAGGTTCCAGACACCTCCCTTTTCATTTATATTTCCAACAAGTGCGTTTAAGGCATGAACAGCCATAAATTCTTTCAAGCTCCCCGGTGTACGGCCCTGGCCCCTGCCGCAAATCGCCAGAGGTTTTTTACTTCGGGCAAAATCTCTTGCCAGAGATACTATTACAGCCTTATCGATACCTGTAACCTTTGTAACAATTTCAGGGCTGTACCCGTCAAGTATGCGCCGTTTCCATTTATCAAACCCGGCTGAATAATTATTCACAAAACTTGTGTTATAAATGGACTCTTTAATGATAACATTTGCCAGTCCCAGCGCCAGAGCACCTTCTGTTCCAGGATTTATAGGAATCCATTTGTCTGATTTAGCAGCCGTATTTGAAAGTCGAGGTTCAATCTGAACTACCTTGCCCCCTGCATTTTTCCAGCTACTGTTAGCCTTGAACATGCGCACAGGTGATCCCCATCCGTCAATTATACCGCTTCCAAAACTTAAAACAAAATCGGCATTTTCAACATCAAATCCGGTTATGCCGGCCACGCCCTGCATCAGGTGCAGGGTCAACTCATAAGAATCTTGAATGGATGGTGTGCGAGTAAAATTTGCTGAACCGTATACAGTGAGAAACCTGCTTAAAAGTTCAGACACTGTCCCGCGATCCGTTCCTGAAATACAGGCAAATTTGTGAGACTCACCCTTAGATCTCAACTCGCCAAGTTTGTTGGAAATTTCAGCAATAGCTGCATCCCACGAAATTTCCCGGAACCTTCCGTTAACTTTTTTTAGCGGCGCTTTGACCCGCATTGGCCCGTAAAGTAGCTGAGTGCCTGACAGGCCCAGGACACATATCCCGCCGTCATTTACCGGATGTCCATTCATTCCCTCAATTTTCACAACCCGATTGTCAATTTTTCGAACTGTAATTCCGCAACCGCCAGGGCATAAACCACATATGGAATTTACATAACTCGCTTCACCATCCACCGGTACAGGCGTCCATGGCCATGCCTGTGTCCATATTGCAGAATCATCCGTCAGCTTCCATGGCAATGGTGAAAGGGCTGTCCCCGCAGCACCGCCAATTACAAACGACAAAAAACTTCTTCTGTCTATTTTCATGGATTTTCCCCTAAAACTGATGAATTCGACTTATTACGAATTCATCTATTTTGAATAAACATCATTTATGACACACAAAACATGCATCCTTCTCAGTCTGAACGCTTGATGGTGCCACATTCATCTCTTTATGACAATCGGCACAATCGTCCATTTTCATCTTATCCCATGGATTCTTTTTATAACCCAACATATTCTTTCCATATATGTCCCGACTGTAACCTGTAATACGATTCTCTTCATATGCCTTCAGGCTTGTCGATTCACCAATATGACCATGACATTGCACACAGTCCATTCCTGCTGTTTTAACATGTGCAACGTGGGAGAAAAATACGCAGTCTGGCTGCCTTGAATAAACCAGCCACGGGACTTCCTTTTGTTTTTCAACATACTCAGCTACAAATACAGCTTCGTTTTCGGTTTCGCCCTGAACCTCTTCGTGGCAATCAACGCATTGTGCAAGCTTCGGAACACCGGAATAGCTGCCATCCTCACGAAAAAAATGGCAGCTTTCGCAACCATCTTCCACAAGACCCATATGAATCTCATGGTTAAAATCAATTGGCTGGTTTTTCTTTGAATAAAGAAGTTTTGGAAAGATTATCCATCCTACAAGAAGGCTTGCGATAAGCCCTATGATAAAAAACAGGATGATGAATCCGCCGGAAGCATTTTCCTGACTGCTCTCTTCTTCTGCCGGAGAAGACGTTTCAGTAACCTCTTTGGTTTGATCATCTAATGTGCTCATTGAAACTCCGTCATGCTATGGTTTATATTTTATATTAAATTTCAGTTTGTTTACCTTGAGAGGTTTTTTTTGTCAAGTGGAAATCGTCAGTTTTAAACAAGTTTGCAGTACTAAAAACCGTAAAAAGCATGCCAGTATAATAGCAGAACAATTTGTTGACAAGAAATGATTTGTCAGGGCAATCCATACGAAAAAAATCGGCTTCATGGTTAAAGAAAATGAATAGAATCAGAAACTAAGCGTCAACCGTTGCCTTGACCCCATTT
>JASJGP010000353.1:0-4550 GCA_033791485.1 Desulfobacterales bacterium
CTTTTGCAATATCAAAAATAACAGCAATTATAACATGAGTTGAAGGATGGACCCTGTCCAGCGACCAGGCTGTTCGTATTTTAACAACTTCACTGGCGGGTTTTTTTGAAACCGGCGACAGGAGATCTTCCATGCCTCCGGCTATTGTTTCGGACGGGCTAAAAGCAGCGCTTAATATCAGGAGCATTACAGCAAGGTATGCCGAAACCTTTTTCATTAAAACCTGACCTTTCTTGATTTTTTGCTTTTTCATATTTATGGCAAACTGTACAATCCGATTTTTACAAAATCAGGCCCAGAAGTGTTTAAAATTTACATGCCGCAGGCTTTCATACAGTATGATTCCTGCCGCGGTGGATAAATTTAAGCTTCTTGTCTCTTCGGTTATGGGAATATGGAAGGTCGACTCTTTATACATTAAAAAAATTTTTTCAGGAAGCCCCAGGGTTTCTGAGCCAAAAACAAGAAACATTCTGTCGCATATGGGCATCGACCAAAAAGGCTGGTTTCCTTTTTTAGTCAATAGTACTACCTCATGTTTTTGCGGCTCTATGTTTCTTTTAAAATCTTCAAAATTGTCCCAGACGCTTAACTTGACTTTATTCCAGTAGTCCAATCCCGCTCTTTTCACCTCACGGCTTTCAAGGGAAAATCCCAGCGGTTTAATCAGGTGAAGATGAGCCCCGGCTGCCAGACAGGTACGCCCTATGTTGCCGGTGTTCCAGTGTATTTCAGGGGAAACCAGTACAACATGACGCTCAAAACTGTTTTCAGGATTTTTATTGAATTTATTACGCATGTTTACCACAGTATGGGCAAAAAACAAAACCCTTATCTATTCTTCGGCCACAGCTTTTGCATCTATCCTTTTGCTGTCCAGGCCGGTCTCTTGGATCTTGGCTGAATTCACTTATCTGACTTTCGCACCGGTGACACATAATAAAAGGCTCGCCCTTTTTAACCCGTATTAGAGGAATAAAAAACAGGCTGAAATATTGATCCACCCTTTTGAAATATGCCTGGTGCAATCCGCACACAGGACACCGCCGTGGGTTCTTATCTATAATCTTTATTTTTGGTGAAACACCGGCTATTATAAACATGATAAATCAAGGTTTTTGTTTCTTATTAATTAAAGTTGTTCTTTTTTTAAAAATAAATCAATCACGAAAACGGGAAAGAAGGAAAGCACGAAATAAATTTTTCTGATTTCCCTTTGTCCTGACCGGTTAAGGTTACAGGAATTTTAAACTTTTCAGGTGTACCGCACTAAATTGTTGCCGCACACTTTAATACATGACAGAACAATATAAAGCATGTTATAAAAAAGACTATCAACCGTCAACATTTACAAATCCTTTTTTCTATTTATAGATTTGGAGGCATACATGAGCGAAAATCAAGCCGATATACTTGAAATTATGAAAGACCTTGTAAAAATCAACTCGATAATTGCCACTGAGCTTATTCAACTGGTTGAAAATTCGAGCAGCCAGCTTCGAGGGGAGATACCGGATTCTTGCAAAGTTCAGCATCTTGAATTAAGGAAAGATATTGTCAATATTGCTGAAAAATGGAATGATAATTGCGATACGCTCAGGGTGCATAATCTCAAGCACGGTTAAAAGTGGTAAAAATTTAAGTTATACACGGAGAGCGACATATGATTATCGATTTTCATACTCACATATTTTCCAAGAAGATCCGTGAAAACAGGAAAAAACACTTCATTTCCGAACCTGCGTTTAAGCTTTTATATAAATCGCCGAAATCAAAACTTGTGGGAGTAAGCGAGATCATACGTTCAATGGATGAACAGGGTGTGGACAAATCTGTTATTTTCGGGTTTCCCTGGAAAAATTCCGATATCTTTAGAAAAGAAAACGACTATATCCTGGATGCGGTGGAAAGATATCCTGATAGGCTTATCGGCTTTTGCTGTCTTGACCCTTTCAACAAATTCGCCGTTAATGAAGTTATGCGGTGTCTTAAGCAAGGACTTTCAGGAATAGGTGAACTTGCTTTTTATGAATCAGGAATTGATGACACGGCCCTTGATAAACTGGCACCCCTTTTCGAAATTTGCCGAGAAAAAGACTTGCCTGCATTGATTCATACTAATGAACCTGTCGGACACATTTATCCCGGCAAAACCCCAAATACACTGATCCAGATATACAGGCTGGTTAAAAGGTTTCCTGAAAATAAAATCGTTTTGGCTCACTGGGGCGGCGGAATCTTCTTATATAATATTTTAAAAAAGGAAGTAAAAGAGAGTCTGAAAAATGTATATTTCGACACAGCAGCCTCTCCGTTTCTCTATGATCCTGAAATCTATCGGCTTGCAATAAAGCTGGCCGGGCAAAACAAGATTCTTTTCGGAAGTGATTTTCCCCTCATTAAGCCGACAAGATATTTTAGTGAAATGAAAAAGGCCGGTTTATCCAAATCTGAAATGGATAGCATATGCGGCAAGAATGCAGCAACCCTGTTGGAGCCAGTTTGAAAACGCCCTCTTTCGAAGTCTTGCGCTTATCTGTCCGATATCAGCGTCAGGCGAAAATTTTAATCCTCGAAATACTACATGTATTCCTGTGGTTAAAATTTTTGCCTTCCTTGATCTCGAATAAAATTGAACATTTTGAAACTGACTCCAGTTGAAAGAATAAATCCCGCTGATTGATGGTGAATAAAATTGAAGAACAGAGGAAAGATAAAAATTTTGTCGGTCTCGGACGTTGTTGAGCCGATGTTAGACCAGCGGATCGATTCCGGCCCTTTTTCGGACATTGACCTCATTGTTTCCTGTGGTGATCTGCCCCCGGAATACCTTTCCCGTTTGCTTCATTATCTTAAAGCCCCCCTTTACTATGTGAAGGGCAACCATGATATTCGTTATAAAGATAAGCCGCCTGAAGGTGGGAATGACTTGCACGGCAGGTTGGTAAAGATTGGAGGACTAAATATTCTTGGTTTGGAGGGATCGCACTGGTACAATGGCGGCCCTAATCAATACACAGAGAGTCAGATGCGCTCTATTATCCGTTGGCTTCGGCCGGCAATCTGGTGGCAAGGCGGCGTTGATATTGTTTTTACCCACGCTTCGCCTCGACATATCCACGATGCGGAAGACCCATGTCACATAGGGTTTGAATGCTTCCGCCGGCTGATTGATAAGTATCAACCGGGTTATTTCATTCATGGGCACATCCATAAAAGCTTTTCCAATGACTCCGATCGGTTAACGGTTGTCAATTCAACGAAAGTGGTGAATACGTATGGGTATTACCTCCTGGAAATCGAGGCTCCTGCAGATATTCAATAGCTCTGCGAATTCTCGTAAGAAAAATGCTGAGATGTCAGAGGTAAAAAGCTTCAAGGATCAGCAGAAAAAGGAAGCAGCATTTGACTCCAGAGACCGTGGAATCCGAACGGCTCCTTTGGGCCGGATTGTTGGTAGTGTCGGCCGCTACCAGGACTTTGACAACCAGTTTCGCTTTAAGCGGAACAGGCCTTCGGAACGGCTGCAATGGATCAAAGAGTCCATGCGGCTGGGCCGGCCGCTGAAGCCGGTTGAGCTTTTTCAGATCAAAGACGAATACTATGTGCTGGATGGAAATCACCGGATTGCAGCAGCCAAGGAGTTTGGCCACGATGAAATATTGGCTCATGTTGTCGAGTTTATCCCCTCCGAAGATACCCTTGTAAACATCCTTTACCGGGAGCGGGCGGAATTTGCCGATCGAACAAAGCTGCCGGTTGAAATTAATCTAACCGAGTTCGACCAATACGCCCACCTGATGGATCAGATTACCGAGCACCAGGAATATCTTCAACATGAAAAAGGGGATATGATTCCCTTTGAAAAGGCGGCCCTGGATTGGTACAGGACTATTTACCGCCCACTTTGTACCATTATTAAACGGGGAAAACTGGTTGATTTTTTCCCCGGGCGGTCCGACGCCGATTTGTATTCCTATATTACGTTTCACCAGTGGAAAAAGGGTCGCAAGCGTCACTATGGCATTAATATCGCAAAACTCATCGAACAAAATATGGAGGAATTTCGAAAGAAAATGACTGATCTAAAAGGTGTTGAATATCCGGAAATGAAACGTGAACTAACCGTTTTCATTCTGATAAACGCTACGGCCAAAAAAGAGCTGAAGCTCATCGATAGACTCTATGAGGTAAAAGAAGTAAAGGAGATCTATTCCGTTCATGGAGATGTGGATCTCCTGGTGAAAGTCGAGCTAACCCGGGACCTGCTCAGTTCAGATGCCGAAATCATTTCCCAGTTTGTACAAGAAAAGGTGCGTCAGATACCGGGGATTAACAGCACCAACACGCTGATCCCCGTCTTTTCCAGGATAAAAAAAGCTTGAAGCACGTTTAAATGATTCCGGCGAAGCAAAATGATAAGAGGCCTTTGAAAAGTGCTGTTTCGAAGTCTGCGCTTATCTGCAAAGGTCTCAAATAGTAAAGGAGAGTTTTGATATGAAAAAATTCGTTTTGGTTTTGATGGGAATTGGAATTATCAGCATTATCGG
>JASJGP010000354.1:0-2810 GCA_033791485.1 Desulfobacterales bacterium
AGAATACATGTCGATACGACTGCGGCTGACAAACGAAGAGCTGATCAAGGCAAAAAAGCGCATTGAGCAACTTAAGATGGCGTCGTAGAAAGTCCCATCTACTGCGTTGCAGCGGTTTTTCAGAAACTTGGCATACTACATGTATTGCCTCGCCTCTGAAAAACCACTGCGCCTTGTATATGGAACTTTCTACTTAGCCATCAGCTATACTTTTTACGAGTCCATCAACTTATATCTAAATGAAAAAAACCGTTTCCTTTTCAAAAAATGCGATAAATGTTTTTTTTCATATCTTGACAAGCTGCAACCTTAAGTGCCGACACTGTTACATTAATACAGAGCAACACGGAAAAAACAAACTCCCCATATCTACAATTAACGCGTGGCTGGGTATATTTGCTAAAAAAAGCATAAAAACCAACGTCATTTTTTTAGGCGGTGAGCCCACCATGCATCCAGACCTTTCCCTTGCCATTAAAAAAGCCGGAGACCTTGGCTGCAATTCCATTACAGTCGATACAAACGGATACCTTTTTAATGATATCCTTTCAAAAGTCAAACCAAAAGATGTTGATTATTTCAGTTTCAGTCTTGATGGTGCCACACCGAAAACAAACGACTGGATAAGGGGAAAAGGATCATATGACACATGCATTGCCGGTATCCGTGAGGCAGTCTCAAGAGGTTTTGCAACAAGTCTTATTTATACGGTGAGTAGAGCCAATTTGCATGAGCTCGACATGATGGTGCCGCTTATAAAAAACCTTGGCATAAACAGGTTCTTTATACAGGTCATCGGTCTCAGGGGAAAGTCCGCAGAAAAAGGGCCGGAAAAGAGCCAGGTTCTGCATTCTCAATGGCTTGGCATAATCCCTGAGATAGCCCAAAAGGTAGCCGAACTTGGTGTAACAGTTACATACCCAAAAGTCTTTTTAGGCCCAAAGGAAATTTTTGAGTGTGCCGGTCTGGTTGCTAAAAATTATTTTATCTTTCCGAATGGTCGGGTGTACCGATGCCCTTTGTGTGAGGACTTTCCGATCCACAGCCTGGAAATCAAAAACAACAAACTGGTTAAAACCAAAAGGATAAACGAAAGCAACCTGTTTGAGCTTAACATCCCGGAAGGTTGTGTAATGAACAAGCTCATTCAGCCAGAAAATTTGTCATATAATAAAGATGGTACACCTGAATACAAGATTGCGTGTTGTCTGCTAAAAGAGGAAAGATAGCACCAATCAAGGGTTCCTGATCCGGAAGTTTTGATTCGATTAGTGTTACACATTAAATCTGAAATTAATAATATTCCCATCCTGAACTTCGTAGGTTTTTCCCTCAAGCTTTACCGTTCCTTTTTTTTTGGCTTCCTGGAAGGTGCCGGCTGCCATAAGGTTTTCATAAGAAAGAACTTCCGCTCTGATAAACCCTTTTTTTATATCTGTATGTATGACCTCTGCGGCATCAATAGCTTTTGTTTCTTTTTTAATGGTCCATGCCCTTACTTCATCTTCACCGACTGTAAAAAAAGAAATCAGACTTAAAAGCTCATAAGACCGCTTGATAACCCTGTCCATGGCGGACTCGGTTATATTGAACTCAGCTAAAAATTCAGACGCTTCTTCTGCCGACATCTGGGCAAGTTCCTGTTCCAGTTTGCCACGTATCACCATACAATCTTCTTTAGATTGCAGTCCTTTTGCTTCAGGCAGTTTGTCATCGTCATCTTCGTTGTTAAATAAAACCAGCATCGGCTTTCCCGACACAAAGGCATAGCCCTTTAGAAGATGTGCGGACGCCAGATCCGGGTATTTTCTTAACGGGGTTTCGGTTTCAAGTATTTTAAGGCATTCGTTTAAAAGAGAAAGTTCTTCGTTGTTTACCTCTTTGCCCCGCTTTTTGTCCAATTCAAGTCGTTCAAGGCGTTTTTCAATCACAACAAGGTCGGCTATAATCAATTCCTGATCGAGTTTAATAAAATCATCATAGGGTGAAGGATTATCAAAACCGTAACCGCCAAAATTGCGGACTACATGGATAAGTGCATCACAATCTCTAACCTGTGTCCAAATATTTTCCCCTGTCGATTTCTCCTTCCCTTGATGCCCCATGCCAGGAAGAAAATACTCCACCTGGGCATAAATAGTCTTTTTCGGTTTATACATTTCGCTAAGAACATCTATTCGGTGATCAGGCACATAAATAGTACCGATAAGGCTTTCGCTCTTATGCCCTTCATCTGGAATATTTTTGGTTAATGCTTCGAATACGGTAGATTTGCCTGACCTGGGAAGGCCTATTATTCCTGATTTCATATTAGATACTCTTTCAAAGTTTTTTAGGCGCAATTAGCATTATTTTTTGTTCGGTTGAGGCGTAGGTTGCACCCATCTGTTTTTAGTTCCATCGTAAAACCACTTGTCGGGAAATCCGCGTCGCTCAACAAATGTCGGGCTTTCTGCCCAGGAAATCAGATCTTCGTAGGCCTGGTGAATTTTTCTGAATGCGGCAGTATTGCCACCTATGTCGGGATGGTGTTTCTTGGCCTGAGTACGGTATGCACTCTTTATAAGCTTTTGCAATTGAGAAGTGTTCAGCTCTGACCTCCCTATCTTCAGGTTAATCAATGATTTTCCTTTAACTGAAGGAATTTTTATTTCCAGCGGCTTAACAGAATCTGTCGGTGCATTTTTTTGATTCGCTTTTTCAAGCACATGACGCGAGGCAAGATATTTCCTGTTGGTTCTTTTTCTTTCAGTCCACCATGCATTTCCCAGAATATCCGCCATTTTGCTGAAATCATCAGCAGGTTTATT
>JASJGP010000355.1:0-5561 GCA_033791485.1 Desulfobacterales bacterium
TGCGAAACCCGTGTGATAAGAAAATAACGCAGCGAGGAGGGGTAGTCCGTGAGTTTGTTTTTCCAAATGCGTTTACCTTGATCGGTTATATGACCGGTTATATGAATGGTTGAAAAAAGTCCTTCCCTATATTAATGTATGTCATACCTTTCCCGAATTTTGAAAAACTGTAAATTGTGCTTGTTCAGACCTGGTTTTTAATTGGTTTTCGTTTTGCCGAAGGCTTGTCCGCTTCTGGATGGCGTGCACCATTATTTCTGCCGACTCGGCAGAAATAATAGCCTGTGTTTTTCTGTATGAGTCTGTGGCTAAATAAAAATGAGCGTAGCGTATTAAACCGGAGCGCCTGCGGTGAATAATAAAAATCTCAAATAATAACTGATGAAAGTATACAAATCATGAAACCTGTTGTAGCAATTGTCGGTCGCCCCAATGTGGGCAAGTCGACCCTTTTTAACCGTGTAACAAGAACAAGAGACGCCATTGTGGATAACTTTCCCGGAGTTACACGGGATCGTCATTACAAGGATGCAAGCTGGGATAGTGTTGAATTTACTCTTGTCGATACAGGAGGATTTACAGGAGGTAACGATTTTGACATAGAAATCCGCTTTCAGATCAACCAGGCCATAGAAGATGCAGATGTAATTATTCTTATGCTTGACGGCAAAGGCGGAATCTCGCCCTTTGATAAGGACATGATATCAATTCTCAGAGGGATTACAAAGCCTGTGTTTTATGTCGTCAACAAGATAGACGGCGTAGAAAAAGAGGTGAATCTATACGATTTTTACAGCCTGGGACTTGATAAGATATACCCCATTTCAGCAGAACACAGATACGGGGTATATGATTTTCTTGACGACCTTATACTTGCATTTCCCAAATTAATACCGGATACATCCGAAGGTGAAAAGGAGCATATAATTAAGCTGGCGGTTATCGGCAGGCCCAATGTTGGAAAATCATCATTGATAAACCGTATTTTAGGTGAAGAAAGGCATCTGGTGAGCGAAGTTCCCGGTACAACACGTGATGCCATAGATTCTCTTTATACCGTTAACGGGGAATCGTATCTTCTTATAGATACAGCCGGAATCAGACGCAAGGGGAAAGTATCAAAAAAAATAGAAAAATTTTCCATAATAAAAGCATTAAGGAGCCTTGACAGGTGTGATGTGGCACTTGTTGTCATGGATGCCTCTGAGGGGGTTACCGACCAGGATATAACTATTGCAGGCTATGCTTTTGAACGGGGATGTGGATGTGTTCTGCTGCTGAATAAATGGGATATTGTTGAAAAGGACACCCATACAGCAAAAAAATATTTTGAGGAACTTAGAATGCAGGCAAAGTTTTTAAGCTTTGCACCTGCCCTGACTATTTCCGCTTTAACAGGTCAGAGAGTTCAAAAAGTTTTCAAATTTGCCGGGGAAGTTTACAAACAGTATTCTACACGCACAGGAACAGGCCGGCTTAATAAAATAATTGGGATGGCTGTTGAAAGAAACGAGCCTTCTCTTCACAGGGGGAACCGCATCAAGTTTTATTATTCTACGCAAATTGCTTCAAAACCACCGACCTTTGTCAGTTTTGTAAATTACCCGAAAGCCGTCCATTTTTCATACAAAAGATATCTGATTAACCAGATCCGTAAAGAGGCAGGACTTGAAAAAACACCCATCCGGTTAATTTTCCGTAAAAGGGAAGGGCGGAAATGAAATGGATATATTTGAATACCAGGCACAAGAAGCTGCCAAGGCATCAAGGCCTCTTGCAGAAAAAATGCGGCCCAAGCACCTGGATGAATTCATAGGGCAAAAACACGTTACAGGCGAAGGAACCCTGATTCGAAACGCCATAGAGCAGGACAGGATTTTTTCCATGATTTTATGGGGGCCTCCGGGCTGCGGCAAAACAACTCTTGCCAGGATTATTGCAGGGGAGACCAGTTCATATTTTGCCCAATTTTCTGCTGTTTTATCCGGCATTAAAGAGATCAGGGCTGTTATCGAAGATGCCGGAAATCAGCTGAAGCTTTACCGGAAAAGAACGATCCTTTTTGTAGATGAAATACACAGGTTTAACAAGTCCCAGCAGGATGCATTTCTTAATCACGTTGAAAGCGGTTTGATAACGCTTATCGGTGCGACAACCGAAAATCCTTCCTTTGAAGTTATTTCACCCCTTTTATCCAGATGCCGTGTAATCACCTTAGATACTCTTACATATGAGGAAATCGCTGAAATAATCGACAGAGCTCTAAAAGACACGGACAATGGTTTAGGTGACCTTGGCCTTGTTTTTGACAGAGATGCCCTGTCACATATTGTTAGGATTTCAGACGGTGATGCACGCAGCGCACTTAACAGCCTTGAGATAGCGGCATCTTTGATTGTATCTGAAGGCGACGGCCTAAAAAAAGAAAAGAAGAAAAAAATTACAATTAAAGATGTGGAAAACGCTATTCAGCAAAAAGCTCTCCTGTATGATAAATCCGGTGAAGAGCATTTCAATATTATATCCGCTCTTCACAAAAGCATGCGGGGAAGCGATCCTGATGCTGCTCTTTACTGGATTGTGCGTATGCTGTCCGCCGGAGAGGACCCATTATATATCGCACGCAGGATGGTAAGATTTGCCTCTGAAGACGTGGGAAACGCAGATCCCGGCGCATTAAGGGTGGCGATTGATGCCATGGAGGCTTTCAGATTTTTAGGCAGCCCTGAAGGGGAACTGTCGCTTGCCCAGGCTGCTGTTTATCTTGCTACAGCGCCTAAAAGTAACAGCATATATACTGCATATAAAAATGTGAAAAATGCCGTCAAAACTTCCGGGACACTTCCTGTTCCGTTTCACATAAGAAATGCTCCCACCGGATTGATGAAGGATTTAGGCTACGGAAAGGGTTATAAGTATGCCCATGATTATAAAGGGGCATATACATACCAGGAATATTTGCCTGATAAACTGAAAGGGAGGCGTTTTTATTTTCCCTCCGACAGGGGATATGAAAAGAAAATAAAAGAGAGGCTTGAAAAATGGCGCGGACAAAGAAAAAAAAGCTAAAGATATAATGATAAAAAACGTTACTTTTCGTTCAGACACTATTTAAAAGATCCGTAATACCTGATCGACTTGTCTCGGCGTAGTTCGAAGAACGAAGACGGAAACCTACATTTAAGAAAATTTTCATCATACTGTAAATATTTTTGTTACTGTACACAATCGGGATTTCTTGATTTATCTACCCCCCCAAAGCAACTTTTTATAATTGATAATCTTGAGGTAGCAAAAGATATTAGAAAGAAGATAATAAAAAATTTTAGTCTTGAAAAACAGATGGATTACACCGCTGAAGAAGAAGACATCATCGGAATGTTAAACCGTGACCTTGAACAAAAAAATTATTTGTTTGAGATATGGACAATGGAACATGGGATGGCATAAGCCGAAACAGGGCGACAACCTGATGTGTTCACATCTGCTGTTTTAAAAACATTGAAAAGGTGGGGGAGGGTTTGTCAATCCCGATCCTGTTACAAATTATTCAAGGAGGGAAGATCATGAGCAACTTTAGTCAAAGAATCATAGTAGTCTTTCTGTTTTTGTTCACACTTGCCGGCTTTACTGCTTGCACACATAAAGGGCCTATTTATATGCCTGATTCCGGAATTGAAGTTTGGGAACTGCAAATAAGCGGAGAAACAAAGGCAAAATACAGAATGCTACTCAAACGAGTGAGAGTTGAAAAAGACGTTTGGTCTATTAATGGAGAATTCTCTGGAATTGCAAATGACCATATAGGCGGCAGAGGAATGGTAAGATGTAGGTTCTACGGGGAGATTGAGAGAAATAATCTTAAGGTTGATTTTACGGGTCACGGAAATATGGTAGTATCGTTGTCACTTAAAGGGAGTTTATGGGGAACCCTTTTTGATTCGAAGGGGTCGGGTGAGTGGCGGGTGTCACATGAGGAAGGTCAGTCGAAAGGACAATGGACGATGAAGAGAATAATAAAGGGATCAAATCCCAGTTAAATAGGCTGTCCCTCAGTAGAATAGGTTGCACTCCAGTGGGGATCTGTGGGACGTAGTTGACTCCGATTAAATGTCAAAACTAAAAACATTTAATTGGGCTCCGTTAGCGGGAGCTACGCTATGCTCCGACAGGCTATGTTGAATAACTTTTGATAGCGGAGAAGAGGAATGTATGCGGAATACCCTTAAGTTTTTAAGTTGTAAAGATGATAGGTGAGCGAGAGAAGATAATGCATGCTAAGAATAACCAGACTAAACGCATATAGTGTTTTTCATCATATTACGGATCAGTCAGGTGTCTTGCAATTAATGCTCCAGGGGTTGGATAAGATTCTTAGAAATTTAAAAGCGCACCCCCAATTGATGATTTGGATACGGCGGCTGTTGAAAACTTTCGTAAACGCTGGGTTAAGGGTGAAGCCGGGTTTGATCTATTGGAGCTTGGCAAGGTATTTTGGAGCAAGGGGTCATGATCTAGGTCACACCGCAGATGCGGATACTTTTAGCGGTTAAGCCCGTGGATTTTCGCAAAGGGGTCGACGGATTGGCCGGAACCTGCATGCAAGCGCTTTTATCAGACCATTTTTCAGGTCATCGATGTCTTGGACTTTGACAGGTAAGGCTTGAAAAATGAAGAAAACGAAAAAAAACCTAAAGAAGTAGTGATAAAATGACGATATATATAGCGGACTGTTTCGTAAAAGGTTAAAAACAATTTTCCGAAACGTTTTAAGTTTTAAGTCTATGTTAAAACAGATAATATTATTAACCTAAAACATAAAACTTAACACCTAAAACCTGATGAATGCAACTTTTTGCGAATTCATCAGATTTTAAAGGTAATAATTTATGGAATTAATAAATAATACCAGTTCGGCAAACTTATTTTCAGCTACTATACAAAATTCTGCTAATCTTGAAAGCCTGTCTAACAGCGCACTGTCAAACGGTATCGATTTATATATCCAGAAAGATTATAAGGGCGCAATCAAGGAATTCCAAAGATCAATAGGTCTGTCGCTAAACTCATCGTATTCGACACAAGCTACTGAATATATGGCGAATGCCTATTTGCAGTTAGATGATGCGGAAAATGCTATAAAAACTTACAAAAGGGCGATCAGCTTGAACACGACCAGTGATGAGTTGCATATAAAGCTGGGAAATCTTTTTTACGCCCAGGAAAGATACCAGGAAGCCCAAAACGAATATGAAAAAGCCGTTGAATTAAACCCAACTGCAAAAAGTCTATATTCACTGGGGCAGGCATACCTGGAAACTGGTCGTTATATGGATGCCCAGACCCAGTTTAGTAAAGTTCACAGGCTGGACCCGCAAAGTCCAAACGGCAGGTATGGAATCGGTCTTGCCTATAGCAAACAGGAACGTTATGAAGATGCTATTCGCATGTTTCAAGATTCAATAGGCAGGAAAAAAGATTTTTATGATGCATATGCTGAAATGGGATATGCATATGCCGACCTGGGCCGGATGGATGAAGCACAGGAACTTGTTGATTTA
>JASJGP010000356.1:0-3051 GCA_033791485.1 Desulfobacterales bacterium
CAGAGTATACTTCACGCTTATTTGGCATACCCCATGGAGTAGGCTACCAATCAGTCCTTAGAGAGAATCTCTGGATTTGACTAACCTTGTAAATTGCTATAAACTCCAAGGAAAACTGATAAGGTTGCGGGACGCCCATCAAATTATGGTTGCGGGACGCCCATCAAATTATAAGTTTCTATTTTGTCTGATATAAAGCGGCTTCAGGGACATGCTGTAGTCCCTATGTTAATCAAAAAGCAATAATTTATAACCTATTAATAACATAACGAATTCAAGTTTTATATAAATTTCAGACGCATTTCGTCCGTATTATTTCCTGGTAGTCATTCGATGTTTCTCTCCTTTTTTTCACTACGGCACGCTCAGGATAAACTCTACGTTTATCCGGCATGCCACAAGGCGTAGGCTGACAATCATTCCTAATCCAGATTAAAGGTTCAAAGGGAGGTCTCGGATTTGACTAACCTTGTAAATTGTTTTAAACTTCAGAAATAAATAATACGTGGTGGATTTCGGGACGCCTTTAAGATTTAAAGTTTCCAAGATTAACTAAATATGAAAATTGATAAAGACCGTTTACATCCGTTATATGATCAATATTCAAATGCTGAAAACCGTCTGACCCATGCCCTTCTTCATACTATAGGCTCTTCGCCATTTCTGTTCTCAAGATTCTTAAAAAATATTGTCGGAATTAGCGATAACCTTTCAGACGGCATATTTGAAATCACTACACAAAAAATACCTTTTTCTCATGGTGATAACGATCAGGAAGAGGTGGAATCGATACCTGATGCCAGGATCATTAATGAACAAAAAGGAATTGGTATTGCGATTGAGGTCAAGGATAAAAAAAATAGTATCCGTATTGGCCAGCTAACAAAACATGCCTCTCAGATAAAGAACTATAAAAATTCGTATTTACTTGTCATCACACCTGATCTGAAAAGACCGGCAAAAATCGATGCCCTAAAGAGAAAATCACAAAATAAGTTAAATATTGTGTGGTGTTCATGGGATGAAATTTATCGATGGTTGACGGAACTACAAAAATCGCAATTATCAAAAAGAAAAAAGGATGAGTTTCTGCTTAAATCGATGCAGGAATACCTTAGATGTGTTTTTGAGATAGGTTCTTATTAAAGTTACCTTGGTTGAAACGGATATCATTCTAATGGAAAAAAAGGATTGGCACCAAACTCTTGCTAAGATTGCAAGACGCGTTCCAAAGGTGCCCTTAGCAATCGTTGGGATTATACTCTGTTACCCGATTGTTTACCTGTTTTTTGGGTTGCCGGAATTTGCCGCCAATCTCACTAACACCGGGAAACCTGGATGGGTATTTTTTATGTTTCTGCAACTCGCAATCGGGCAGTTAATTCACTTAAAAAAAGCCTATGCCAGCGTAAATTGGCCGACCACCACCGGGACCATTACCGAAAGCGAGGTGTCAGGGATTAGCGATGAATACAAGCCTTCGATTTCTTATGAATATTCGGTCAACGGAAAAGAATATGTTAGCTGGGAGATAACGACGCAACAGTGGAATGAATCCATGCATAAACATCATGCAGAGGAGATAGTCGCTGAATATCCTGCAGGAAGCACCGTGAAAGTGTACTATCAGGAAAAAAATCCCAGCATTAGCTATCTTGTAATCGGAGTGAGTGTAACAAATCGGGTTCTGTCAATTTTTTTTCTCCTCGGATTGATTGCCTCGGGAATTTGGGTGGCCAGCATATGGCCGGGTTTTGAACCCACGCGGTTTAAAGATATAATAGATCAAATCCCCCCTTTGTGGCCCCTATTTGAAAACATAAAAAATATAGAGGGACTTTGATGACTGAAACCAACAATACGCGTATTATGAAGATCGCCTTGGCCATAACAGTGATAGTGGCGGTCATTGTCTTTGTATTAGGGTTCCGGGACGTACCTTGACATATTGATATGTCGATTTCTTCCTGTTAGCACTTGAAATGGGGGACATTCGTGCAGAGGTTGCATTGGCTATGCACATTCTGCACGAACGGCCCCTATTATGGAGCTCCCTGCTGATTTTTTTACCCCAGGATCGGTACTACATAGAATAAAACAGCAAAAAAATGAAGGACAGTTCCGGTCAGCACAAAAAGGTGCCATACTGCATGGTGAAACTTCAATTTTTTCCAGCCGTAGAATAGAGTGCCTGTCGTGTAAGCCAGTCCGCCCAAAATGAGAAAAACAATCCCGCCGGCTGCAACGGATACGATCAGCGGCTTGATCGCCACCACGATTGCCCAGCCCATTCCGATATACAAACCCAGAGATACTGCTCGCCATCGTCTCCTTAACGAAAACTGAAGCACTACCCCGATAACCGCAAAGCCCCAAATAACCCCAAAGAGCCACCAGCCCCAAGGGCCGCGAAGACTCACCAGGGTAAACGGCGTGTAAGTTCCTGCAATGAGAAGATATATGGCAGAATGATCCAAGACCCGTAAAATTCTTTTTACACGGGGATGCTGAGCGCTGTGGTAAAGGGTCGATGCTGTGTAAAGAAGGATCATTGTCGTACCGTAAATACTGACGCTGACGATATGCCAGGCATTACCGTAAATGCCTGCAAATGCAGTCAGAATTCCCAACGCGGCAATCGCCAGTACGATACCGATCCCGTGTGTAATGCTGTTCGCAATCTCTTCGCCGAGACTATAGCGGTTGAGACTCGTTTCCATATGTGCTGTTTCCTTATCCCCATCAATCCGATTAAAATTAGGCACCGATCTTAATACATAACCGGATCGAAGTATAATGCTTTTTATTTGTTTTACATTTCTTTTACAATATCGAGCGTTTCGGATTGCAGGATGTACTTTAATATGTTGATATGTCGATTTATTGCTGGTTTGCGGGATTAGGGACGAGCTTCAGTTTTAAAATTTTTTAAGATTAACTAAATATGAAAATTAATAAAGAACGCTTACATCCGTTATATGATCAATATTCAAATGCTGAAAACCGTCTAACACATGCCCTTCTCCATACTATAGGTTGCGGGACATAAAA
>JASJGP010000357.1:0-4206 GCA_033791485.1 Desulfobacterales bacterium
CGAATGTTGCAGGGGATCGGGGGGTGGGGTCTGGATTTTGCCATGGTGGCCGCCTTTGTCGGCATGGTTATTCCCTATCTAAAGGATAAACCCAGCTACTGCGTGGTATTGGTGTCCGGCATCAGCGCCCTTGCTTTTAACGGACTACCGCATAAACTGGGCTTGATAATTGCGTCTGTTCTGGGTATGGCTGCCGGTGTGCTTGCGGAATCGTTGATCGAGAGACGGTTGCGGTGCGCCGCCATGGCCGACGGGGAAGAGTAATATGGAAACCGTTTATTTAATTACCGGCATGTTTTTTGTCACATTTTCCATTCGGTATGGGCTTCTCCCGCTGTCTGGCCGTATCCGGTTTTCTCCCAGCGTGCAGCGCGCTCTGAGCTATGTGCCGCCGGCCGTGCTGACCGCCATTATTGTGCCGATGGCACTCATACCCGACGGGCAAACCCTGCAGGTGTCAATTGCCAATCCTTACCTTGTGGGCACGGTTTTTACAGTGCTCATCGGCTGGTTCAGCAAAAATTTAATGGTGACCATTGTTGGCGGGATGGCGGTTTTTGGCATGTGCCAGTGGGTACTGACTCTTTTTTAATAGGGGTGTTACAAAGGTGGCCGGCAATCCCACCGGTTCGGTTGCCAGGCTGCTAAAAACCAAAGCACCTGTTTTTAATAAAGCAAGTTTGTCGGGACTCACCTTGGGATCCATTAGGGTGCCTTTAATCCGCAGCTTTGTCAAAAAGCTCGCGCGTGGATATTTGGGATAAGATAATTCAACTATTGTTCATATGCAAAGGGGTAACACAATTGAGTAAAGACCAATTCAGCACCACGCCGGAAGATCGATATTTGGAAGACTATGTGGAGGGGGTCGTACATGAGTTCGGGCCTATTGACATCACAGAAGATGAGATCGTCCAGTTCGGTAAACAATTTGATCCGCAGCTTTTTCACACAGATCCGAATGGGGCCAAGGAAACGGTTTACGGTGGTCTCATCGCCAGCGGTTGGCATACATGCAGCCTGTTCATGCGATTATTTGTGGAGCATTACTTGCCAGGACCAGCCAGCATGGGAAGCCCTGGGGTAGATGAACTGCGCTGGCTTAAACCGGTGCGCCCCGGTGATAAACTTACCTTGCGCATAACTGTGCACAAAGTAAAACCTTCCCGCAGCAAATCTGACCGGGGTGTGTTGTTCTCCTTCTGCGAGATGCTTAATCAAAAGATTGAAGTTGTGGCGACAATGATGGCCTTGAATTTGATTAGGTATCGAGACAGGGGCTGAGAGAAAAGCGTCAATGATGGAACAGGCTATGGTACCCTGATAGTGGCCTAAAAGAGGGGCTTGGCCAAAATACAGGTTTCTGCTATTAACCTGAGTTTTGAGGTCTTTTTAAAAGTTGTGGTATCAACCGTTTATGTGCCTGTTTGCAGGCTCTGTCTATAAAAGCCAGTACCCTCTGCTATGGTTAAAGCTGCGCCAATCATTTTCAGACGTGTGTGTTTAAGCTGGGTTTGAAGTGGTGGAGCAGTCTCGACAACACAATTACTTCTGTATTTACTAATTCACTGCTTTTCCCGGCCTGTTTATAACCACCAAAAGAGCAGGGGCAATAAAATAGTCTGCAAGCAGCGCCAGGATAATAGCCAGGCCGGTCAAAAAACCGAAATGAATCAGGTTAACCATAGTCGCAAACATGAAAATGAAAAAGCCGATGGACAACACACAGGATGTCACCAGCATGGCACGTCCCGTGGTATGAAGGGTTTCCATGACAGCAAATTTTGCATCCTTGCTTTCTTCAAAATACCTTCTGAAATTATGCATAAAATGAATCGTATCATCCACTGCAAGACCGATGGCGATATTACCTACCAGCATGGTAAAAAGGTTCATGGGTATGTTTAGCCAGCCCATAATGCCGAGGGTGGTAATAATCGGTGCAAGATTGGGTACCATACTGAGAAGGCCGATTTTAAAACGCCCGATAAGGAGAATCATCAGGATAGTGATAACGATCAAGGCATATATGTAACTTTTACTCATGCTGGCAATGGCGTTGACCACGGTTTTGAACATGAGCGCCGACATACCGGTTACGGTGATTTTAACATCAGGGTATGTTTTCTGGAGATGATCGTTTACTGTTTCAAGGAATTTAGTATAGGCAACGGCGTTTACGAACGGCACTTTTACCATCAGGCGTGCTTTCGAAAACTGACTGTCGGTAAAGTCTTCTATATCGTCTGATCCGCTGTTTTCAAAAAGGAGCAATTCCTGGGCAATCAATTTTTTGTTTTGGGGAATGGCGTAGAATTCTTTCCGGTTTTCATTTAAGGCACGGTTTGTTTCTTTTAAAATGGTTGTAAGAGACCAGGCTTTTCCGGCAAATACTTCTCCAACTTCGAGTGTTTCAAGATATGCGGCGGTCTTTTCCATCCTATTTAAGATATCAGGGTCATACAAGCCGTTTTCTTTTCCGGTATCTAAAACAATTTCCAGACTGACGGAACCGCGAAGCTCTTTGTCGATTTTTTCGGTTGCAATACGCGCGGAGTTGTTTTTGGGAAGCCATTTCAATACGTCATGAGAAAAGCGAATTTTCATGATACCAGCTATTGAAAAAGTAATGATGACTGTTGATATGATCAGAATTTTATACGGATGACCAGTTGAAATTCGCCCTGTTTTCGCAAGAAACCTGTCGATTGTCGTATCTTCAGACAGGTCCTTTTTATTTTTTTTAATTTTAACTGGAACGATGGCAAGCAAAGCCGGCAGAAGAATAATGGTGTAAACCATGGCAAGGAGCACACCTGTACCGGCAAAAATACCGACATCCGCAATGGGGGCAACCTCAGATGTTGAAAAGGAGAATAACCCTCCTGCAGTCGTTGCGGCCGTCATAACTACGGCAAGTCCTGAATGGCCTATGGAATAGACAATGGCCTCTTCTTTGCTGCGACTTTTCCGAAAATTGTGATAGAACATGGCCAGAATATGAACACTGTAACCCACACTCACTGCAAGCATAAAGGAAGGAAGTATCTGGGTGGGCAGCTTTATCGGCGCTTTAAAGGCCGCCATTAAACTGATGGTGGAAATAAGCGAGAGAATAACAATCAAAAGAGGCAAAACCACACCCGTGATTCGTCGAAACATAATAAAAAGAAATGCGCCCACGGTAATAAAAGCCAAAAGTAAAAACCTGCGGACATCTTTTATCATCGAATTTTTCAAAAAGTGGGTGACTGCCGCTGAACCTGCAATATAAACCTCAAAATCAGGACTTCTATATTTGTTCGCCACTTTATTGACAGCTGCAACGACTTCGCTGTTTTCTTTATCCGTTAAGTACTGCTTATCGTCAGTTGTATTTATATTTTTTGCATCATCTTCAAACCCATCCAGGGCGTCTGAGCCTGTTCCCGCTGAAGAATAGGTCTGGGTCTGAATGACAATGGTTGTCATCTTGCTGTCTTCAGATATTAAAAGGTTTTGATATAGCGGGTTATCAAGGGCCCGCTGCTTTATCACTGCTATATCTTCAGGTGTTTTTGGCCAGTGTTCCAAAAGGTCTTCAACGATCAGTTCATCTTTTTTTCCCCTTGTATTCCTGGCATTAATAAGGCTGGTGATGTCTTCAATGTATGGGACATTTTCGAATAGGTCCTCGTGGAGGTCTTTAAGCTTTTTAAGAAACGTCGCTTCGAAAACTTCCGGCGAACGGATTGCAAGAATGATCAGTTCGTCCCTGCCGAATTGATCACGAAAAGCATCGTAATCGACTCGTGCCGGGTCTGATTTATGGATGAACCCTTCAGTAGATATATCGATTGTCAGCTTTGGAAGTTGCGACACCATGGCTGCGATTATTACAAGCATCATAAAAAGGGTTTTAAGCGGATTGTGATATATGATCCGTGCTAAGGATCCGAACCATTTTTCTATTTTAATTCTAATAGTTGACATTATATTCCTCGATTCTTTTTCCTACTTTCGTGCTTTCGTGATAAAATTTCTTTTTGTTCTTAGTTTGTCTGAATTAGGATTTTGAGGAATGGTGATTTATAGCTCTTTTAAGTGCTGCAGCATGAACATCACCTGCAAAATGGACAGGACTTTTTCCGTAAATAGGGTCCCAGCCGGCTGGATCTGCTGTGCAGAAAAATTGTGTTTCAAGCCCCATGCGGATGATTGCTTCTT
>JASJGP010000358.1:0-2902 GCA_033791485.1 Desulfobacterales bacterium
AGTTTCAGCCCCTGATTTTCCTTTTTTTGATCCAGGGTGAATTTTGCGCTTAGCATCAGGCACATAAACTCGAATATTCGGCTTTTCATTTTAACAGAAAGATCGTAGGTGCGCGAAAGCTCCTGTTTGCCTTTTTCAACCTCTCCCAATTCGTATAAAATATATGCCAGTTGAAATCGGCAGACGATTGCGGCCAGGGGATATCCCGTTTCATGCGAAATTTTCAGTGCGGTTTCGGCGTGTGCCCTGGCTTGAGTGATATTTCCCATATGCAGATGATAAAGTCCGGTGAAATGATGAAAAATACCAAAACTGTGGTAATGGGACACATCAATGATGGATTCGAATTTTTTCAGCAGTGCCTCCGCAGCTGATATATCGCGGAGTAGAAACGAAACAAAAATACCCGGCATTAAGAACAGGTTTTCCATCACATAAAGGCCGGTTTCTTTGACCATAACAAGGGCATCCGATATTTCATCAGGGATAGAATCGATTTGCTTCATCGTACAGATACGCACCGATATGTCAATCCACTTCCAGTGGAGCATCATCGCAGGGGATGTCCGGTGTGACTTCGCCAGTTCTTGCGATTCCTTGCGTATAATTTCTATTTTTGCAAAGTCACCGATCCAGGCATAATAGGTCATTGCCCAGTCGATGGCCTGTATATAGAGATTGATGTTGCCGCTCTTCCTTGATAACAGCAATGCTTTTTCTACCCACTGTATCATGTCAGGGCGATCCGGCCGTCGAATCAACAGCAGAAACATCATACAGACAGTCACCTTTGCTTCTATTTCAGGAGAAGGGAAAGTCTGCTTACCGGAAATATTCTCATCGAACCATTTGATCCACGGATCAAAATCGGTGAAGTCATTCCATTCATAGTAAATACTGTCGATGATGCCTGACCATGAAAGATAAACTCCGGCCATATCCTTACGGTGCTGAAACAGCTCAAATGCGGTTTTAAAATAGCCCCTCGCCTCTACAACAGAAAAGTGCAGGCAACTCATCCCCAACCAGAAAAGTAACCATGGTTCCTGGTTAAGAATGTGTTGAGGAAATTTATTTATCCATTGTTCCAGGGTCTTATTTCGGCCCTGTGTAATAAGCTCTTTTGCCTGCTTTTGGATCAACAGGATAAGGTTTTTATAATCGTTGGCTTTAAAATAAAGGTCAACGGCGTCCTCAAACTGTCCTTCTGCCTCCAGAAGTTCACCAGTCCTTTGCTGCAATATTTGGATTTCTTCTTGATTAAAGGTATTCTCAGCTTTGATAATTAAAAACTCACGGAACAGAGGGTGGTACTGATAAATATCCTTAGGTGCGGAGAACTTTCCGGTGAATGAATGATTGCGTCTCAATGATGACAATATGCGGTTTGCATCATCCTGTCCGGTTAATGCTTTAGCCATGGAAGTTGATATTTTGGGTAAAAAAGCGGTTCTGAGTAAAAATTTCCTGTAAGTTTCGTCCATTTTATCAAAAAGTTCTACACCAAAATAATCAAATATCTTTTCCGGGGCATAGGCATTAAAAAGTGGCGGCATGGCATTATCTAATTCATCGCTCTTTGCCATGAGGATCAGGCCGGCAGCCCACCCTTTTGTTTTTTTGTATATCTGCTCAACTATTTTAGTGGAAAGCTTTTTCTCGGTATTAAGCTTTATTACCTTTTTTGACTCCTCAAAGGTTAGGCGGAGATCACTTGGACCGATTATTCTCATTTTATTATTTGCCAGGATACCGGCAAAAACCTGCGAAGGATCTGTTCTGCTTATCACAATGATATGAATGTCCTGAGAAACACTCGACAGGGAATCTTTCAAGACATCATGAATCGGCGATGTCAAAGGGACTTTATGGTAATCGTCTAAAATAATAAAGAATGGCAGAGATACCCGGCTGCACAGGTTTTCAAAAAATCGACGGGCAAAAACAGAGGCACCGGGAAAATATTCAGGTGTAAAAAAAGGAAGCGGTTTTCGCTTTCGAGGAGTCGCCTTTTTTGCGGCAAGACCCAGGTAATAAAAAAATGTGGCGATATCTCCATCCCCCTCATCCATCTGATACCACAAGCAGGGAAAATGGCCACTATCCAGATAGCTTGCCACCAGTGTGGTCTTACCTGAACCTGCCACTCCGGATACCCAGGTGACCTGATAATGCTGTTTCTTATCCAGCAGATGGAATAGGCGTTTTCTCAAGACAACTTTTGGGAGAGCAGGGGGGGTTATTTTGTTTATAGATGTCTGTTTATGTCTCATGTCAGGTTCTTTTTTCCAATCTGTGACCGATCTGTGACCTTTGATATGCTAAATAATTTTGCAATAGAAATATGACATATCTCTGGCAAACTTTAACTATAACGCAAGAGTCCCCCATATGGACAGCTATCTCATACGCATATACCGCCGTGAAAAGGGCAAACCCGAAAATATCGTAGGGATTATAGAAGAAATCGGCGCTAAAGAAAAGCATTCTTTTAAAAACCTGTCAGAGCTGGGCAAGATTATTTGCCCGATTATTCAAAAGAGCCCAAGGAAAAAACAGACAAAAAGCTCTAAAAAGAAAAAAAAGGAGAATTGACCATGGTAAAAAGACTATTTGCCGCAATAATTATCCTGATGATTGCAATTTTAATTTCCTGTGCCGATTCAGGCCCAAACATAAAAGAAGGACTCTGGGAAATCACCACGGAAATGCAGATGCAGGGGATGGACATGCCGCCTGTGAAACACACCCAGTGTATAACAAAAAACGATCTCGTCCCGAAAGGTTCTCAACAACCGGGACAGGAGTGTGAAATCATTGCCGTTAAGTAAAGCGGCAATACAGGGACATGGACAATGATATGCACCGGTCAGGGCGGTGTAGGAACAGGAACCGGCGAAAT
>JASJGP010000359.1:0-5099 GCA_033791485.1 Desulfobacterales bacterium
GGGCGTCAACCGGAGGGCCCTGCTGAAGCTGCTTTATGAGGATATCGCCATCGGGTATAAACCCGTCAAATGCTACAAGCAGCTCATCAACAAGTTCCTGGGTGGCTGTATTTGAAACCGTGTTAATAAGAATCTGGGCATAATTTTTATCCGGTGGTTTGGGGGCGTATGTTAAATAGAATCGTGGAGAGGAACAACCAATAAAACTTGATAGGGTGGTTATCCTTTTATCTTTGGCAAGAAAGGTTTCAATCTTTTGGACAGCACGGTCTGTTGTCTCAAGATTGGTGCCCTGGCGCATATAAACTTCAAGGCAGAATTGATTCCTTTCGATAAAGGGAAACATTCTTACTTCCAAAAGGCCCACGAGAAAAAGGGTGCCGACAGCGGCAAGGATTCCTATGAACACCGTCATTTTAGGCATTTTAAAGGCATTTTCCAAAATATAATTATAACCCTTTTGAAGGAAATCAAGGAAGGAGATCCTTTTTTTCTTTTTTGAATGCAGCCCGGTTTTTATAAAAAAATAACACAGGAGGGGAGTAAGGAAAATTGCCACAAACAAAGAGACAATAAGTGCAATGGTTACGGCAATTGGCAGGGTAAAAAGAAATTCTCCTGCGTTTCCCGATAAGATGAGGTCCACGGGAACAAAGGCACAAATAATGGCAATGGTTGCCGTAAGTATCGGGATAAAAAGGTCAGTGGCACTTTCCCAGCCAGCCTCCCATCTGGCTTGGCCCTGATCAAGTTTTTCAACATACTCGTCAACAATTACAATGGCATTGTCAACCACCATCCCGAGAACAACAATAAGACCGGCCAGGGTCATTTGCTGAAGTTCGATATTCAGCACATCAAGGAATGCAAATGTAATGAGCACGGTTATGGGGATTGCAAGGGCTGAAACCGCAGCCATGCGAAGGGGCAAAAGAAGCATGGTGACGATAATGACAGCCGATATGGCAATTAAAAATTCCTTGAGAAAATGATGAATACTTGCCCCAACAACAACAGGCTGATCAACAATTTTTTGAACCTTTACATCGGAAGGGATTCTTTTTGTTGCCCGTTCTAATTTTGCGCCAACCTTTTTGCCGAAATCCACTATATTGTATCCCGCCTGCATTTCCACAGACAGCATGAGCACCCGATGGCCATTCACCCGGATAAAGGAGTCCGGCTCTTCATCCCTTCTTTTTACCTTTGCAATATCCCTGACGCGAACAACCTCTCCTTGGGGGGAAACGTACACCTGCTGGGTTAGAATCTGTTCTTCGGAAGTATATTGATCTTTTGTATGGATGGGTGCTTCGGAACTTTTTGATTTTATTTCACCGGAATAGGCAATGGTATTCTGGGATTTCATGGCATTTACCATCTGGGAAAGGCTTATCCCAAACTGGGAGAGCCTTTGGGAATTGCTTGTGACATAAATTTGCTCTTTTTGCTCCCCATATCGTTTTAGCTTTGAAACCTCGGGCAAAGGCCGCAATTCATCTTCTATTATTTCAATATAATCTTTTAGCTCAACATAAGAATGCCGGTCAGATTCAACCGCAATGAGCAGGGCAATGGTATCCCCGAAATCACTGTTAATAATCGGGCCCAACACCCCTTCGGGCAGTTCTGTATGTTTAAGTTCATACAGGCCGTGCCTCACCTTGGACCAGAACTTGTCCTTGTTTTTTATCCATCCCTGGAGTTCTATGGTGATGACACTGAGACCGTCGGAAGTGGTGGAAAAGGTTTCATCTTTTTTGATTTCATCATAACGAAACAAATATTGTTCAATCTTTTTGGTAACCTGTTCCTCCACTTGTTCGGCTTTTGCACCGGGATATGGCATGATGATAAGCCCTTGGCGAATGGTCATTTCCGGGTCTTCCCGCCTTGCCATGTGAGTAAGGGAATAAACGCCTGCGACAGCCAACAGGAATGTCAGGATCAGCGTAATCTGACGATGCTTCATTGCCGCTTCTACAATATTCATTGGTTTCCCTTTGTTTGAAGCGTTTAATTTTCAATGGATACGGTTATCTGACAACCGTCCCTGAGTTTATGTTGACCTGCCAGGACCAGAATGTCCCCGGGTAAGAGACCCTTTCTAATCCTGATTTCACTTCCATGGACGGCCCCTGTGAAGACTCTTTTGCGAAAGGCCCTGGACTCATTTTTGTCCGCAAGAAAGACATAGGTCAGGTTATCGGAATTCCGGACAATGGCACGACCCGGGATTGTCAATGTCTCAATTTTTTTGTCTGTTTCAATGGATACGGTTGAGATCATGCCCGGCCGCAGTCGATAATCAAAATTGTCTAGAATGATTTTTACCCGATAGGTTCTTGTCCTGGGATCAGCCACTGGCCCGATATGCTTGACGAGCCCGTAAAACTGTTGGTCACCCAGGGCAGGAACCTTGACCATGGCTTTATGACCCATTTTTAATTGCGCAATTTCCGATTCAGGGATAGCGGAACACGCATATATTTTATCATTTTTTACAATTGTGAAGGCAGGAATTCCAGGTGAAACCATCTGACCTATCTCAATGGCTTTCATCCCGATGATGCCTGCAAAGGGTGCTCTGAGTTTTGTGTCTCCAACCTGGTTTTGGGCAATATCTCTTTGTGCCTTGGCCTGGGCCAGGCCTGCGGTTACCTCAATAAGCGTTTTTTCAGGTATGACCCCCTTTTTAAACAAAGGGGTTGATCTGTTGAATACGTCCTTGGCTTTTATGTAGTTTGCCTGGGCTATCTCCAGGTAGCTTTTGTAATCATCCATTTCCACTTGGGCAACCACCTGATTTTTTTTTACATGATCTCCCAGATCAACGTTTAATTTTACAATTTTTCCGGGAACCTCAAAACTTATGGGGGCAGTTTTCTCCGCTTCCAGGAAACTGCTCACCAGAATCACCATGTGATCTGAGACCCGTGTAACTTTTTGGGTCGTCACCTTTATTGGTTTTAACAACTTGGTTTCAATGGCATCAGATTCTTTGCAGGAAGACAAAAAAAATGCCATCAGCAGAATTATCATGAAAAAAACCAGGGTTTTCATTAACAGCAATCTGAAATCAACCATTTTTTACTCCCCTTGTTATGAATTTGAAATTATTATTTTGGGCGCTATTCATTTTGTGCTATTCAAGCCAGTTCATCTTTGTCCTCCTTGGTCAGTTGATGGTAAACTGTAATCGCATTAAGTGTGCCTGGATAAAATACTGTAAAATAACAGATAGTTAAACATATAACTGTGGGAATAATTATCGTATATGATAATTATTATTATTGCCCCATACGACAATTTAAGCGTATATTGCTACATACGGCGTTAAAACGCCCAGAAGGAGTTTTGATGGTGAATAAAAAAAATATTTTTTTCCGGCAGGTCACCAAGCTGATTTGCAGCAGCCTGGATATCGAAGTTGCCCTTGTCAGATGCCTTTCATATTTGGGAAAAAATCTGCCGGCAGATGAAATATTTATATGTTTATATGAACAGGGATTAAGTTCGATCAAAGTTGTGGCCCGGGCAACAAATGATTCTGGAAAACTGCTGAATATTCTTGTCCCCGTATCAGGAGCTGCAAGATCTATCCTTGAAAAAAGTGAACTCAAAAAAGTTAAAATTATTAATCGGACCAAACTTGATGCCATTGCAAAAACCATAAAACCGATTCAAGATAGATCTGAGTACTCTGCCCTTGCGATGCCTCTGAAAATTGAAGAAAAAATGCTGGGTGTACTTTTTGTTTCTGCCAATGGCAAGGATCGATATACAAAAGAAGATGCAGACCTGCTTGCCCTGGTGGCAGAGCCCTTTGCAATTGCCATGTCAAATGCCCTGCGCCACCAGGAAGTTACTAGACTCAAAGACATGCTAGCCGATGATAACCACTATCTTCGACGGGAACTTCGTCATCTTTCCGGGGATAAAATCATTGGAGAGGATTTTGGCCTCAAGGAGGTTTTGGAGATGGTCAGGCAGGTTGCAACCTTGAATAATCCGGTGATGCTTTTAGGGGAGACCGGCACGGGAAAGGAATTAATTGCAAATGCCATACACTATTCTTCCCACAGAAAAGATGCCCCCATGATCAGGGTAAACTGCGGGGCTATCCCGGAGACCCTCATTGACAGTGAATTCTTTGGCCATGACAAGGGCGCATTCACAGGTGCCATATCTCAAAAAAGAGGAAAATTTGAGAGAGCACATAAAGGAACGATCTTTCTGGATGAAATCGGGGAACTTCCCCTTAATGCACAGGTAAGACTTCTTCGCGTCATACAAAGCAAGGAAATTGAAAGGGTGGGGGGAACAACGCCTGTGCCTGTGGATACAAGAATAGTTACGGCAACCCATAGGAATCTTAAATCAATGGTGGACCAGGGCCGGTTTCGTGAAGACCTTTGGTTCCGGCTGAATGTGTTCCCCATAACCATACCGCCGCTTCGACAACGAAAAAATGACATTCCCGCCCTTGTGCAGCACTTTATTGAAAGAAAATCAAAAGAGACAGGAACCCCCAATCAGCCAATCCTTGAACCCGGGGCCATGGATAGACTGATTGGCTATCATTGGCCAGGAAATGTAAGGGAACTTGAAAATGTAGTGGAACGTGCCTTAATTCTCAGCCGGGAGAATCTCCTGACCTTTGATCATTTTGAAACGCCAAGGACAGATGAGGGATTCATACCAGATCCAGAAAAAAATCTCGAGTCTTTGGACCATGTCATGACCCGACATATAAACCTTGCCCTTAGAAAATCAAATGGAAAAATTCATGGACCCGATGGCGCTGCCGCCATGCTTAAAATAAAATCACGTACCCTGAGGAACAGAATGAAAAAATTTAGAATCCGATTTGGAAGGAATCATCGACCCTAACCACAAACAAGGAGACACAAGATGGCAGTATATCAGTATGGTCAAAAAATCCCTCAAATTGGAAAAGACTCATATATCAGTGATTCTGCAAGGGTCATTGGTGATGTAACCATAGGTGACAATTGTTATATCGGTCATGGCGCCATTGTCAGGGGGGATTATGGCAAAATCATCATCGGCACTGGGACCGCCATAGAAGAGAATGC
>JASJGP010000360.1:0-2572 GCA_033791485.1 Desulfobacterales bacterium
CCCCCCTGAGAAATACAACAACGCAGACCTGACTTCAGTTTTCTCTGAGCCAGATGAGTCTTAAAATGCTGTTTTTGACCCCGAAAAGTGGAGTTTAGAAGCTAAAACGGAATTTTTTAGAGCAATTCAGCTTAAAAAACAATGACTTATCTGGGTCAGACCCTGATATGGCTGACTGATATGGCTTGTAGCTTGTTCAGGGGAAATAGTTTCTTTTTGGATTGTAATTGGTTATAATATAGCCGTTTGTAATATTTTATGGAGGGGAAAAAATGGCACAGGTAAGTATCGAAATTTCTGTAGAAAATATTGCAGGGATAATAAATAATATGGATGTAAAAGAAATTGAGACGCTTTGCATTTTACTTAGCGATGAAGGGCAGGGATTGTTAAAAAGAAAAAAAGAGGCTGAAGCCAAGGATTGTAATTTTTTATCAAGGGACGAAGTGTTTGATATATAGAGAACAATACCATCCTGCTGTTAAGAAAGATTTGAAGAAAATTGATTCTGGTGCACGTGAAAAAATAAGAAAGGAATGGATTCCAAAGCTTTTATTGGAACCTCAAGGCGGAAAAGAATTAGCTGGGCCTCTTATGGCATTTATTCTTACCATTTCAAGATTGATAAAATACATTATAGAATTGCCTATCTCATTGAAAAAACTGATTTCACCCTTAAAATATTGATGATTGCTAAGAGGGAAAGTTTTTATAAAATTCTTAGAAGGCGTATTTGATAAAAGCAATTTTGTTATGCAGTTTATTATTATAGAAAAAAAATGGAAAACAATACCCCCCCCCACCCAGAGCACAAACAAGTCATATGGTAATGGGATCAGACCCAACTTGATCATACAAACCAAGCGGTTAGGGCAAAGTGATACTTAAAATGCAGTTTTTGATCCTGAAAAGTGGGTTTTAAGAGGCGAAACCAAGGTTTATTAGAGTAATTTGTTTGTAATAACAGATGTTTATCAGGGTCAGACTCTGTAAAAATAAAACCCTGTTTTTGATTCCAAAAAGCAAGCTCTAAGAGGAAAAAATATCCCAAACTGCAACGAATAGTCTTAAAAAATAAATACTTATCGGGGTCAGACCCTGCAAACATTTTTAAGGTTAAGCGATATGGTCAAGTTAGATTCAGAACTAATTCTAATCCAAATTTCATGGACAATATTACTTAGGGCGAAGATCGCCTTGAGGATTTTGCAATCCATGAATCGCAAAATGTTTATAATGCTGTTTTGATCCCTGAAAAGGTGGCTTTAAGGGGTGAGAATACAGTTTTTTGGAGCGATTCTGTTTTAACAACAAACACTTAGTGGGGTCAAACCCTGAGCAGAAGGCCATTATGAAAAGAAAACATTTTCCTGTAATGATTGAACTGGACGCTGACGGTGTGTTTATAGTATCTTGTCCTGTTGTTAAAGGATGTCATAGTTATGGCAATACCATTGATGAGGCTATTGCAAATATTACTGAAGCTATTGGCTCCTGCATAGAAGATACGAACGTTGATGATTATACGCAATTTGTCGGTATTAGAGATATAGAGTTGCAGTGTGACATCATATCCACTCATCACCTTCAAACAATTAAGACAACAATTCCAGATCATGGGAATAAAGATGTTCCAAAATGTTTATTGAGCAAAATTATTCGATACGACCTTGAAATGGATTTGTGATTGTTGTGTTTCCCATGGCGTATTTTATCATATGATAAATATTGAAAAAATAATAAAAAGTAGCGAAGGTAAAACACTTGAGTTTAAAAGAGATATATCCTCTTTAAAACCAATAATGAAAACTTTGGTTGCCTTTGCCAATACGGCAGGCGGCATTCTGATAATTGGACGTGAAGATGATGGAACAATAAGGGGAGTAAGTGATGCTCTTCAGGTAGAGGAGAGTCTTGCCAGTGCAATATCAGACAGCATTTTGCCTGCAATGATGCCTGATATAGAGATATTCTCAATTAAGAGCAGACAGTTGATTTTGTTGAAAATAGCACATTGGCGGGGTCCTTTTTATCTCAAAAGTGAAGGTCCTGAGCAAGGTGTCTATATTCGGTTAGGCTCAACGAACAGGAAAGCCGGACCCGAAATTCTGGCAGAAATGAATCGTCTGATTCTCGGTGTTTCATTTGATCAAATGTCCTGTGGTGAAACCAATGAAAAGAGTCTGAAAATAGAACAGGTTCAATCTGTATTTCAAGCAATTAATAAGCCTGTTGACAAAGAAAAACTTGAAACCCTTGGTCTTATTGTTTCATATGCCGGGAAAAAAGTGCTTTCCAATGGGGGCGTCATACTCTTTGCCCTTGAAAAATACCGAAATCAATATTTCCCTGATGCCCGTGTCAGTTGTGCAAGATTCAGGGGAACAGACAAATCAGATTTTATAGACAGACTGGATATAGAGGGTAGTATTCTTGATGCGATTGATTCTGTCCCCAAATTTATAATGCGTAACACACGTCTTTATTCCAAAATTGAAACGTTCAGAAGAAAAGATATTCCAGCTTATTCTGAATTGGCAGTACGTGAAGTTCTTGTGAATGCACTGAGCCA
>JASJGP010000361.1:0-3377 GCA_033791485.1 Desulfobacterales bacterium
TGATGTAAGATTAAAAATGTATGAAAGCCATAGCCCGGCCATGGTGAATATGCAGCAAAGCAGGGAAGAAATAAGCATCATCATGCGAAGAGATCGTGCATATTTTTCAGCAATATATGGCGGAATGGTCAGCAGTGCGATAACAAGAATCAGGCCCACCACACGAATAATCATGACAATAGAAAGGGCAATCATACCTATGAGAAGAAAATACAGTCCCTTCACAGGAACTCCCCGAAGTTGAGCAAATTCCTCATCGTAAGACATGGCCAGGAAATCATTATAGAAAAATAGTACTATAAGCCCAACACTTAAGCACATCACCAGCATCTGCCAGAGATCCGATTTCGGAACAGCCAGAATGCTGCCAAATAGATAACTCATTAAATCGACATTATATCCTGGTGTCAGGTCTAAAAGGAGGACTCCAAGCGCCATTCCGCCGGCCCACAGTACACCGATAAAAGTATCCGCTCTGTCCCTGGCTTTCAGGGTTACAGCCGCCATTATCAGAGCCGCAAAAAGAGTGAAGCCGAGTGTGCCGACGATATATGGCAGTCCCAGGAAAAAGGCGAGACCAATTCCACCATAAGCAGAATGTGCGATGCCTCCGGCAAGAAATGCAATCCTGTTAACAACGACAAAGGTACCGATAATACCGCAGATGACGCTGGTAAGAAGGCCTGCGATCAAGGCATTCCTCATAAATTCAAATTGCAGGACTTCGAACATAATGGTTCCTTAAAAATTAAAAAAACGGACGGCTTTGTAAAAAGCTCCAAATTCAAGGCGCACGAATCTTGAGCGGTGAGGCGTACTTATAGCACGCCACAGCCGCCCAAGATGAAGTGCAACGCAGTCCCGCTTAGCGGGGTTTAAGAAGCCGTCAATCATGTGTACGCAAAACCCGATGCGGTAATCCATGAGCGATTAATTCCACCGGACATTGATACGCCATCTCCAGCATTTCCTCTGTGACTTCGGCAGCCCCGTGGAAATGGACACGGCGGTTTACACATGCAACTGATTTAATATAACTGGAAAGAGCCAGAAGGTCATGGCTGACTACAAGAATCGTGACTTTTTCATTAAGATCTTTTAAAATGGTGTAAATTTCACCTTGGCCTTTTGTATCAACACTGGCTGTCGGTTCATCCAGAATGAGAATTTCAGGCTCTGTAACAAGAGCTCTTGCAATAAAAACCCTCTGCCGCTGTCCACCGGAAAGCTCTTCAATATGACGATTTTTAAATGGTTCCATTTCCACTTTTTCAAGGGCTGCCTGTGCGGTCATCCGGTCATCCTTTTGGTGATGCGACCAGCCTATGCCTGGCCTTAATCTTCCCATGAGTACGACATCCAAGACGGATATGGGAAAGTTTTTATTGATATGGATATCCTGTGGGACATAGCCGATGCGGTGAGCGGCATGTCCGGGCTTTTGTCCTAAAACCCGGATTTCACCCCGGTCGGCCTTTAAAAGCCCAAGGATCAGTTTCAGCAGGGTAGTCTTTCCCCCTCCATTTGGTCCAATCATGGCCAGAAACTCTTTATAGTTAAGGGTGAAGTTAACGTTCTGCAAAACAGGTTCACCATTAAAGGAAAACCATAAATTTTTAATATCTATCACCGGCGTGCCCATAAAAATTTTACCTTAAAGTAGCTTTAAATTTAATGGCAACCTGACGCAGATTATCCGGCCAGTTTAAAGCAAGGGGATCTGCAAAAGCGATTTGTCCGTCTATTGCCTGTGCAATAACACTTGCGTTTGTAGCAGAGAACTGAGGCTGGACAAAAATAACTTTTACACCAAGCTTTTTTGCATATTTTACCAGGCGCTGAAGATCGGCAGGTTTTGGATCCTTCCCTTCAATCTCTACCGGGACCTGCTTTAGACCATATTCCCCGGCAAAATAGCCCCATGAAGGATGAAATACTATAAATTCCATTCCTTTTCTTTTCCCGGTGAAAATTCCTTTTAACTCAGCATCCAGGTTTTCAATTTCAACAATAAACTGTTTGTAACCGGCTTCATACACGGATTTATTAGCATGATCCATAACAACAAGGGCGTTTAAAATGTTGCGGGCCTGGATCATCACCAGCGGGGGAGAAAGCCAGATATGCGGATCCTTGATTCCCTGCGGGTTATCCGCCTTCATGGGCATTTTTTCAATGCCTTTCTCGGTATGGACCACGAGCATTTTGGGATTGGCCCCGGCAATCTTTTTAAGCCACACCTTTTCGAATGGTACTCCAATGGCAAAGTAAATCTTTGTTTTTGAAAGGTCAACCATCTGCCTGGGTTTAGGCTCATATGTTGCAGGATTGGCTCCGGGCTTAACCATTACTGAGGCATTTACAAGAGCGCCGCCAATCTTTTCCACAAAATATTTTTGGGGCACAATACTGACAAATACATCGATTTTCCCTTCCGCATAAACGGCTTTCCCGAAAACCACGCTTAAACCGAAAAGAAACATAATTATCGCAGTTTTCCGCATCTTTTCTCCTTTAGCAGGCCCTGATATCAACTTGAACTGCTGTTATCCTGAAAATGAAAGACAGATAACGCAACTATATTGCATCATGCTTATTTGGTCAACAAGATTACTATTTGCTGTAATCTCTTTTCACAACCATAATTACTAACGAATTCTAGCGGTTTTAAATCTCGCTTAAAAAATTAGTCTAAGTTTTTATGTTGCAATTTAGTTGCATGAGATGCTCGTTTACCAGATTACTGGTTTCCCATTTCCCATATTAAGAAAATTTCTAAGTTTACAAATTGTAAAATTTCTTGACAGTTAATCATATTTCTCATCGATATCAGTTTTTAATTATTTGTAATCATTGCTAATTGCATTCAGGTGCATCTGGCACACCCTTTGCTGTTTAAAAAAGTACAGGAAAAGTTTTCTAAAGAATAAATGAATAAAAAAAGGAACCCACTCTTTGCCTAAACGATATCATATCATTTCCATTATTCTCATTATATTGATATTTATTGCCCTGGCGGGATATTTGAGTTCCGCCGGCGACAAGGAAACATCTGTGAGGATTCTCATAGATGATTGCGGGGGAAAGGTGGTTTTTTCACATCTTGCCCATCATCGCGATTACAAAATTTCCTGCTTTAAATGTCATCATGAAAAAAGCGGGGATCAGGGCGATTACATTGCATGCGGTTTGTGTCATCCTGTCGCTTTTAACCAAAATTATATTGAAAATCATAAAAGCTTTTTCCCTGACAAAAAGACCTGCGTTAGGTGTCATCACGTGGAATTTATTAAAGCAGGCTTCGAGCACTCCAGCCATAAGAGTTATGCAGATGATTGCACAGAGTGTCATCATGAACCTGATATTGAGCCTGAACC
>JASJGP010000362.1:0-3641 GCA_033791485.1 Desulfobacterales bacterium
TAAACGTACCAAGGCGATCAGCCAGTCCCTTGCGGACTTCGGCCGCACCACGATACTCAGTGTATGCTTGCTGTCCCCCTCTGTCAAATCCATCTTTCCATGCCTCCAATGAGCCCGGTGTTGGCGGAAAGGCATCGACATCCCCGTGCGAGAAATCAACCGGAACTCCATCAAATTTCCCTCCGCACATAATGGCATTTAGGTCGCCTATGTCTTGTCGAACCTCCTGACCAGGAGCATTTTCTGCCTCAAGAGCTCTAAATTTTTCATCAAGTGTCATCATCTCATAATCCTTTACCTTTAAATCATAATTCATATATTCATATATCTATTAACAATTTTATAGCCTAAGCCCCCAGGCAACTGGTACACATAAACAAGTGGCCGGATCCGCAAATCATGTGATTTTAGAACAGTCAGTAATTGAAGTAGTCAACGCTTTTTCAATCAAGCCTCTGAGCGTTTGATGGTAGACGTATTGAACGCTCATGCTATAAATCTTTCCTAATTTGGGTCGTCAATCATTTTGAATTCTATGGCCTTACAGTTTTCACTTTCGCTATCATCTCAATTTCCACAGCCGCATTACCCGGAAGTACATTTACCCCAACAGCTACTCTACTGTGCCTGCCGGATTGTCCGAATATTTTTTCAAGCAAATTCGATGCGCCGTCAATAACTTGGGATTGGAGAAAAAAGTCCTCAGCGCTGTTCACGTAGCCGGTAATTTTAATTATCTGCTCTATTTCCTCTATCCCGGTAATTGTATCTAAAACGCTTAATGCCCTTAATACACAAATTTCTGCCGCTTTTACGCCTTGATCCAATGTCAGATCTTTGCCTAACCGCCCTTGAAATAAAAGCTCTGAGCCATTTTTTGGTGTTTGACCGGATACGAATATGAATCCGTCATTCAATACACCTGGCAAATAAGAAGCTGCCGGTGCGGGACATGGCGGCAATGTAATGCCTAAATCATCAAGTCTCTTCTGTATTGTCAAAATCTTCCCCTATCCGATTTCTCTTATTTTATTATTAATTTCATCCAGTTTACAGGTATGATGTTTTAAGTCATGAGCTTTAAATGCTTTTGTATATTTCAGACCACTTCCCGTTAAAATACAGGAGACACGATCATTTTTACCCAAAATCCCAGCATTGCAAAGGTTTTTAACGACAGCCAAGGTAGCTGCGGACGCAGGTTGAACAAAAAAGCCTGCTTTGGCCAAATCTTCCTGAGATTTGACAATAGCGTTTTCAGAGACAGAAGAAAACAAGCCCTTGGCATCTCGTAATTTTCGAAGCACCTGATTTCCGCTTGGTGGAAGCGGGTTGGCGATAGCACCGGCCATTGTGCAGGGGGACTCAACCCTTTTCACGGTCTCGTGACCCTGCTCATATGCCTCAACAATGGGTGCACTGCCGCTGGCTTGTGCAACAATCATTTGGGGTACCGCCTGAATCAATCCTGCGGTTTGAAATTCTTCAAACCCTTTCAGGATTCCCCTTAAATTCCCGCCGGAACCGGTGGGCACTACTACATAGTCCGGTGGGTTAAATTCAAGCTGTTCGCAGATTTCAAATGAGAGAGCTTTGTATCCTTCCACCCGAAATGGCACATCGGAGTTAACAAAGTAGATATCTTGTTCTGCTGAGATTTTTAGAGTCTCTGTGTAAAGCCTTTCGTAGTCACCCTGAACTTTAATCACGTGGGGGCCATACATGGCAATGGGGTTCAACTTTTCATCAGGCAATGACTCATGTACGAACACAAAGGTCTCCATCCCCATTTTTGCCCCATATGCAGCCACCGAAGCTGCCATATTTCCAGTTGAAACAGTTCCGATCCGCTTATACCCCAGCTTCACAGCATGAAGTATGCCGGTAATAGTCCCACGATCCTTAAAGGACCATGTGGGATTCACGGTTTCATTTTTCAACCAAAGTTCTTTTAACCCCAGCCTTTCAGCCAAGACGTCTGCGTTGACCAAGGGGGTAAATCCCTCGCCCAAGGAAACGGCCCGGCTTCCATCCACCCAAGGGAAAAAAGCCTGGTACCGTTGCAACGGAGATTGAGAAAACAGATTGTCGTACTGTATATTCCCTGTTTTGATGTGTTCAACTTCCAATGGTTCATTGCATTTCGTACAAGCTACCCGAAACGAATCGTCTTCATATTGTTTTTTACAATTCGTACAAAACAGTTTCATTTTCTTTCATTCCCTCTAAAATTTAACCCCCAAACATCTTGGGGTAAAATGCAGTTCCCAATGAATTATCATTTTTGTTTAGTTCTGTTTCATCATTGTATTTTCGCTTCTTTTAAATATTTGTATACCGTAGGGTTGGATAAATTCAGTTTATTTGCAACGATGGTTACAGATGCCTTTTTATTGAAATGGCCCGCGACGTATATATGTTGGATGATATGGACTTTATCTGCTTTTGTTAATTTAAGAGGATTTAAAGCAGATTCAGTTATAAATTTATTGATCACTTCCTCAATCTCAGTCTCTACGAGGTTCGGTTGAAAATCTTCACCCTTGTTTAAATATATATTTTTTGTCGTTGATAAAATTTGATCCATCAAAAGGCTGATATTCTCAAATCCAGACAGGTTAAGGTTCAGGCACAGAGAGCCTATCAACTCCCCTTTTGCGTTTCTAAATGCAAGTGAAGATGATTTCAGTGATACTCCTTTAGAGCTTTTGTTTCGATAATTAAAGATCTGATCTGGCACATCTCCATTGGTTCGCTTATATCCAAGATCTGATGTTGAATCGCCTACTTCTCTGCCAGTTATATGCCCATTCAGAATTTTTATGATAGAATGATCTGGGTTTTTAAGATCGTGTACAATCACTTCCAGAAACGGGGAGAACATTTCACCCAACATTTCTGCGACAGAACAATAATGCTCAAATATTTGCTGATCTTCTTTTGCATACTTTTTTAACATAATGTTAATTATTTAACAGAATATAAAAATTGTCAAGAGGCGACTGCAATTAAAAGAACAATTGATTAAAACCGGATTTATTCAACTTTCCTCACGAGTATTAATGGTATTTGTGTGACCGGTTACGATTCCAAAGTAGGCAGAACTGGAAAATGAATTAAACGCCATAATTACCAATGCTTCTGGAGATTAAAAATAGACACATTCAACACCAGAGGTATATCAACTAAGCAGAATAATTTTGTATCATTTGAAAATCTTGATACCGAATGCTACATAGAGATTATTTTCATTGAAACCTTGGGAATTTTGATTTTGGTTGCAGAAACTACAAATAAGGCTTTTATTGCATTAAAAAATGCATTGGATGGGTACACAAATATTTCTAATGAGACATGGCTATCACTAAAAGAAATTTGTAAATTTAGAGCTTTGGATAAAAATGCCATCCTATATCAAATGGGTGAGATACCTGACTCATTTTCTTTTGTCTATTCTGGTTTATTCAGAAATTTTGTCATTGCTGAAAATGGCAATGAGTATAACAAAATTTTTTTCGATGAAGGAACTTTTCCTGGTTCAATGGTAGCCTTATTGAAATCTGAGCCGTCACAGTTTACAATTGAAGCGTTGGAACCGTCATAGCTGGTAGAGGAGCCAGTTACCTGACTCCCCCCCATTT
>JASJGP010000363.1:0-5053 GCA_033791485.1 Desulfobacterales bacterium
CCTTTTGTGGGTCACAGCAATCCAGGTGGAAATGAGCACCAGCCGCATTTTTGTGAATAATGTGGCCCAGACCCCGTTTGTAAAACGATTCGGATCCGAGTGTATCAACAGATTGTCTCAAAAAAACAGCCGACTCCCCGATGATTTGTCTCCTGTTTGGCAGCCACCAGGGTTCGAATGAAAAAAACCCGCATCTTTGGAGAGGGCGGTGCAGCGCTGCCCGTTAAAGGAAAGGCTGCCGAGAATGCATTCTTTCACGGCCAGATCATGGTCCGCGCCTTTGAGCACAATGGCCGGATTCTTGGCCTCCAGTCCCAGCACACACCGAAGACGGTTGGGATGGGGATGCTTTTTTTTAAAGGCATTTGCCGTCTTGCTCGTACCGATCAACCCCAGCACATTGATCTTGCCCGAAGCCATGAGCAGGGGAATCATTTTTCTCCCCTCCCCATAGATGACATTGATCACCCTTTTGGGAAAAACCTCACAAAAGGCATCCAGAAGAGGTGCATAGAGAAGGGCACCCTGCTTGGGCGGTTTTAAAATAACGGTGTTTCCCATGACAAGGGCCGGTATCAATGTGGTGAATGTCTCGTTGAGCGAATAATTAAAGGGTCCCATGCACAGAACGACCCCCAGGGGGGCACGCCGGATCTGAGGCATAATTTCCACTTCAATGGTGAACCGGGATAACACCCGGTCCAGCTCTTTCAATGCAGCAATGGTCTCTTTAATGTATTGAATGGTCCGGTCAAATTCCTTGGTTGAATCCCCAAGAGACTTTCCCACCTCCCACATGAGAAATTGAACCACCGGATCCTTTACCTTGATCATTCGAAAAACAAATTGCTCCAGGTAATCAATTCGCTCGGCAACGGACAGAGTCGGCCATTCCCCCCGCCCATGGTCATAGGCGGCAACCGCGGCATCCAGGGCCTCAAATGCCTGTTTCTCTGTCAACATCGGATACTCGCTGATAAAAAACGGCCTGGGGCCTGCATCTGCAGCCACCCAAACCGGGGAGAACACCTCCTGACAGGGTCCGTCCCAGCACCGGATTTCGCCGTTGATACAATCCACATCTCCATGCCATTGTTTCCGATGGATGTTTTCTGGATGATGGCAGTTTTCGCACAGCACCCGACTTTATGCTGGAAGACCTTGAGGAGGCTTTTCAGTATGAAGTATTGAAAATGCTCAAAAAAGAGGGGAAATTCCGGAAAAATTGGGCTCGATTAATAGCGCGAAAGCTTCACTTCCTGCCAGAAAGTGTATGAAGTAAATCCATTGATTTGCAAAAAATGCCAGGGACCAATGAAAATCATTAGTGTTATTGAAGAAATTGAAATCATAGAAATGATTTTGCGGCATTTGGGACTTTGGGATATACGCAACCATGATCCTCCTCCACCTACCCAGGTTTACCCTGAATTGATTTATGATGATTCAGACACCCAGATTCCAGCCTTTGACTATTGGAGTTGAGGACTTACCTACAGAATATATTTTAAAAATTGATTTGTGGAATTACCGTTGAACTATGCTCAAAATCAGCAAGAATTTGATAATTTTCGATCTTTTTAAACAAAATTAAGATCATTTCCATCACCTCACTTTAATACCCATATTTTATTTCAAGAATATTCTGACCCAATCGCCCCGCCAAACAGAATGATCGGCAGTGTAATCGGGGTAATTCTGAAACGAATACTTTTCATCTCTACTCTCCCAAAAATCAAAGTCACCGACCGCCTTTTACTCTTCCTTGCCCTCTTCGGAATGAGGTTCAAAGACATCCAGAGGTTCATCCCAGTCTGACTCTTCAGTATCGGTGATATCCGTGCCTAAATCGTTCACATTCTCGATATCCAACGGCCCGGACCAGTTCTCCGGCGCTTCACACGCTTCTATTTCCAGCTGATACCAGTTCTCCATTTCATATTCGTCCAGATTCCCATCGAAGTTCTGCACCGCAACGGTCTCTGTGTTCTCATCAATTGCCACGACGCGGAAACGTTGTCCCTTGTCCAGATGACAATACCAGTTGCCGATAATTGGATCGCCTTCAATTGTCATGGATTTTCCTCTCGATTTAATAAAACCAGGTTGCAATCAATCCTCCGGCTAAAAGAATAAACCATATGGTTATTCTTGTCATTTTATCCTTTCAAACTAATTGAAAAAGCACACTAATGCAATATGATTCTTGTGGTAATTGCAAATATAAATTTCCGGGGTTGGTTCTACAAAATCATATTTCGATCACTTGGCCCGCTCCCCCTGGAATATATTTTTCAGGATATCGAGATGCTATTTCCGACTTGTATAGAGTGCAATGAGTCGGACAGATTTTGTCCAGATTTTCAATAAGATCAAAATCATTAAATCCGTGTAGGCCGGTGAGCGACTCGGGAACAAAGACTTTGACCGGATTTGTCTTGAGAAAATCGGCAAGTCCTCCGATGTGATCCCAATGGCCATGGGAAATAAAGACTTCGTCAATTTCATCAGGATCGATCTTATTTCACACCCTTGATTACAACAAAAGCACCTTCCCAAAGTCATCCAGAATGGTTTCCGGCAATTCTCCAACAATAAGAGTCTGACTGATTTTTTCGATCTCAAAGCCCGCTTCCGATAGATGTCTCAGCACCTCTTTTTATTCTTAAGTTAGCTGGCTGCGTACCCAACTGATGATAGTTGCACTGTCCATTGCTCCAGACTGGCGAGATTTCTCGATGCCGCCCCGCAACTCCTTTTGCCATACTCCACGAGAGAGGATGTTGAGGTATTCAATCAGCACCATCATCATAGCCACAAAGCCGGTAATCATTATGGCATGGATGATTGAGTACTGTAATCCATTTGCAAAATTTAATAAGGTCGATTTCACCGGTTATATAACCTTCCAGTGCCTCTTCGGGATCGTTTGGGTCTTTGCGACGGTTAATAAAGCCGACAGGATCCCAGGCATAGGCCACAGATGGTGATTTGGCCTTGAGGTCTATAAAGTATGAGTCGCCCTGATCGGTTACCTTCTCGGCCTTATATTCAAGATTATAATCAAGGCGCAGGATATCCGAGTTATTAAAAATACCGCCGACTACCGATTGCAGGCTGGTGATTCAGATCGGTTTTCCCACATTGGGGATATAGAGTCACATATTATCACCAAGCCGTAAGGTAGCACGGCCCTTTTCGCTGGTCGGCGACAGGAAAAGGGCCACCATTTTATCTTGCCCCTTTTTTCCGTATAGAAGACAAATTCTTTCTGAGAACCGTCTGGTTCTATATTGATCAGTTTTCGATACATCTTATAGGACTGAGGCTGCATGTTTTCATCTACCTAACGCAAGATTTCATTACCGTCAAGGGCGCAGGCTGCAGCCACCCAGACCGAACTCAGAAAGAAGGTGAGGAAAATAGTCTGTTTAGCGATTTTGAATAAATGTCTGTACCACATTGGCTGCGACTCCTGTTTTTTGGATGTATAGGATATGTTGTTCCTTGAGAGCTTGTTCCATTTTATTGCCAATATTCCCGGCGATAATGATGGTTACTCCTTTTTGAGCAAACAATGAAGAAACGATTCTACGAACGCCACCGGTCTGCTCTTTGGCGGGATTGTTTATCGTCTCAAGAAAAGTAGCTTTGCCATCAAAGATCAAGAAAAATGGAGCTCGTCCGGTCTCCAGACTTATGGCCGCATCTTTTCCCTGCCCTATTGCCGCTACAGCAATCTTTGTTGATTCAGCATTCGCGTTTTGGACAATGGAACAAAAAAAAAGGAAAAATACCAAGGCAATAAGAGTGCTTTTTGTTTGTGAGTTTCTTGTTTTCATAGTTTCTCCTTTTAATGTTTTATACATGCCTGAGGGCGGTTATCGGATCCATTCTGGCGGCTTTCCAGGCTGGCTGCAGACTGGCAAGAAGCGAGATGGCTATAACGATGAAGGCCACAGTGACTACATCACCTGCTCCAATAGCGGGTGAAAGCAACAGGCCTTTCTGACGACCAAAATCAAAACTTATCTAAGCAACATTCATGCCAGCAATTGTAACGAGACTGATGACAACGCCAATCAAGGTGCCCAACAGGCCAAGGAGAAATCCTTCAACAACAAAAAGCGATAGTATTTTGTTCGGAATCGTGCCAATGGCGGCAATGGTGCCGATTCCGTTGATCCGTTCAAACACTGCCATAATCATCACATTCATGATACTTACCAAGACAATGGCCACCAGCATGATTTTTATATTGACCATTTACCGAACCATCTTTATTGGTGGCCACCAGGACAATAGTGTCGGCGATTTTAACCTTCATACCTTTGGCAATAAGTTCCGGTACCAAAATTTCTCCCTTTGTCAGTAATTCCTCTTTATCACCTTTGATGATACGCTCGACGAGCATGGGCACGGTTAGCATCTCCCGGGCCGGGTTTACCGCATTTAGACGAATATTGGTGGTTTCCTTGAAAAATCTGGCTGGGAACTTATCAGCCTGGTCGTCCATGCCAACGGCTTGCAGTAATTTATGAACTCGTTGCTGCCGCTTCTTTTGGGGCAGGTTTTGTACCATCAGCAGGGAATATTCAATATTTTCCGCTACGGTGAGGACGGGAATCAGGTTAAAATCCTGGAAGATAAAACCGATGGTTTCTCCGCGAAAATGGGCCGACTGCACACGGTTCATGGTGCTGACATCCTCGCCGGCCACAATAAGTTTTCCCCCTGTTGGAGGGTCAAGGCAACCGATCATGTTCAGCAGAGTGCTCTTGCCACTACCCGATGGTCCGATAAAGGAGACAAAGGATCCCGGCTCAACAGAAAAGTCCACCCCCTGAATGGCCTTCACTACAATATCTCCGGCAATATAGGTTTTTTCAAGTTTCTGCGCCACAACTAACGACATAGGCATCTGCCTCTTTTTAATTTCCATTTTGGGGTTGCAATATTTCCAGAATCAATCCCTGAATCAGGGCTCCGATTAACAGATAGAATGACAGAACAACCGTAAAGGTTAGGCCGAAATAGTCAATCATCATCGGTA
>JASJGP010000364.1:0-3376 GCA_033791485.1 Desulfobacterales bacterium
CCCTGCAGGGATACCGGTTATCGGTCCTAACACCTTTGGTATGATTAACTTTCATGCCAATCTGAACGCCTCGTTCACCCCTGAATTTTCTTTACTAAAAAAAGGAAATATTGCGCTGGTCAGCCAGAGTGGAGGGATATCCCACCTGCTCGGTTTTCTTGCGATGCGAGCAAATGTGAGTTTTAGCAAAATTATTGGTCTGGGTAACCGGCTAAATGTAGACTTTTCTGAAATAATTGATTACCTCATGGACGATTGCGAAACAGAGGTTATTATGCTTTATATGGAAGGAATCGATAATCCGATGCGATTTATAAAAACGGTTAAAAAACACAGGAATAAAAAACCGGTCATTATTTATAAAACCGGAAGCTCGAAAAAAAGCGATCAGGCATCCAAATCCCATACCGGTTCAATGGCTGGAAAACATGAAATCTACGAAGGGGCATTCAGCCAGGCAGGTATTTTGGTCATGAACAGCGCGGAGTCTCTTCTGGATACTGCTAAAGCCTTGGGCTCATCTGAAATCCCTGAAGGACCCGGGGTGGCAATTTTGTCCGGTCAAGCCGGTCCGGGCCTGGCATCCTGTGACGTATGTGAGGCTTGTGGCCTTAAGATTGTCAGCTTTGAACGGCACACTCAACAAAACATCAATGAATATCTTCCGCCGCTGGCTCTAAGAACCAACCCTGTGGACATGGGCCCGGCCTGGTATAATGCGTCCGCACAAAGTGCTATTATTCGCGCTGCAATGAACGACGGCAATGTTGACTCCATCCTTCTTCTGATCATGTTTGCGTCGGCCAATGCAAATTTGCTTCGAGAGCTGTCCAAGTTTATTACAAAATTCAAAAGGAGCAAACCGATCATCAGTTGCATCATTGCCCCGCCCGGTATATGGGATGACGATATCCGCGGCCTTGAGGAATCCGGCGCTCTTGTCAATTACCCCACGCCGGAACAGGCCGCCCAAGCTATGGCAAACCTTGCAAAGTATCGATCCATGCAATTTGACTCTCAAACCAACACCAAAGGATAATAAATGCAAAAGAACCCTTTGCAAACCATTATGAACCCTGATTCCATTGTCTATCTGGGAGGTTCCAACTCTCTAAAGACTATGGGCACGGCTCAGCTCATTAATATTGTTAAAGGTGGTTACAGGGGTAAGATTTATCCTATTCACCGAAAAGATAAAACAGTTCTGGGCCTCAAAGCCTATCCTGATATTACATCAATAGATAATCCAGCAGACCTTGCAGTAATAGTCATACCACCAAAAGCCATCCCTGATGTCCTTAAGGAATGCGGGAAGGCAGGAATCCATTATGCGATTATCATAACAGCGGGCTATGGGGAAATCGGTCAAAAAGGAGCTCAATTACAGCAAGAACTGATAGATGTCGCCCAAAAGTATGACATCCGATTTCTTGGCCCTAACTGCATTGGAATTGTCAACAGTCCCATCGGGCTGAATACCACATGGTTTCCCAGCAAGTACAGACCCGGACATGTGGGAATTATCTCCCAAAGCGGCAGCTATGTCACCCAGACACTGACCTATTTTGAAAAACTTGGTCTGGGTATCAGCCAGGCAATCAGCGTCGGCAACCAGGCTAATATCGATATGGTCGACTGCCTTGAGTATCTTGGGAAAGATGACCAAACCCGATCCATTGCAATGTATATCGAGGGTATTAAAATACCGAAGGCCTTTTTGAAAACAGCTCGAAAAATAACCCAACAAAAACCTATTGTCGCCTTGTATGTCGGCGGAACCGAAGCCGGTGCCAGAGCCTCCGCCTCCCATACCGGTTCCATGGCCGGCCCGAATGACCTTTATAGCGGATTTTTCCATCAAGCAGGTATTCTAAGGGCAAGAAACGTCACTGACCTTTTCGACTGGAGCTTGGCTTTGGCCCAGCAGCCGTTACCCAAAGGAATAAATATAGCCGTTTTGACCAACTCCGGAGGGCCTGGCAGTTCCATGGCGGACGAAGCCAATCATTACGGTCTAAATATTCCCTTGTTTTCCCAGGATATTCAAGACAAAATAAAATCAATGACCCCTTTCACCGCGGCATACGTAAACCCGGTGGATATTACCATGAATTACGATCTTGATTTGATATACAAAAAATTGCCTGAATTGATCTTGAACCTGCAAAAAATAGACGGCATGCTTTTTTACGGCATTTTTGGAACCATTCATTTTAAGGATAAAATCGCCCTTTCAGGCGATCTTTCCGATATTTCTCTCGACTTGATGGAACAAATGACGGAGAAAGCCTGTAATGAATTCATAAAATTACCTGATAAATTTAAAAAACCGATCCTGTGTGCATGCTTTAGTGGTCGCGAGGATAATGCCGTAGCCCGAATCCAGGATGGCGGCATTCCTGTTTATCCCACACCAGGCAGAGCGGTCAGGGCCATGGCAGCCCTATGGGAATATAAAAAAATAAAAGATAGAAATATTTATTGACCTTCATAAGGAGAAAGGAATGAAAATAATTGACGAAGCAATAGAAAAGGGGCAAACAGCCCTTTCCGAATTTGCATCCAAACAGCTTCTGTCTTCCTACCAAATTCCTGTAACCCGGGAAGCACTGGTGAAAAACGAGGAAAATCTTATTAAAACCGCTGACGATATCGGTTATCCGATTGTAATAAAGGCATGTTCGCCAGACATTTCCCACAAAACAGAAAAAGGTCTTATCCGTGTGGATATCCGAAATCATGATGAGCTAAAAGTCGCTTTTAATGAAATCATTTCCGGTATGAATGGAAATGAAAAGACGGTTTTGGTTCAGGAGATGATTAAAGGAAAGCGAGAACTTGTTGCAGGATTAACCCGAGACGCCCAGTTCGGCCCCTGTGTAATGTTTGGACTTGGAGGAATATTCACAGAAATATTAAAAGATATCTCTTTTCGTGTAGCTCCTCTTGAAAAACTTGATGCCATGGAAATGATGCAGGAAATCAAGGGACACAAGATACTCGATTCTATCCGTGGAATGGATGCTGCCGATCTTAACATACTTGCCGATATCCTGATTGCACTTGGCAGAATCGGTTTGGAAAATGAAAATATTAAAGAAATTGACATCAATCCTTTAATTCTCTCAGGCGGCAAACCTGTTGCCGTAGATGCCCTGGTAGTTTTAGAAATATAAATGCTGTTTCAGCAGGCAAAAGATTTACCACGTAGTTGCACAGAAATCCATTGGATTTTATTTCTTATAACAGTTGCTATTTCTTATTGTCTGTGAAATATCAGGAAAAATCCACCTGCCCAGTGGAATCCCGAAGGGCCATTCCACAGGGGTGGTGAAGAGTAAAAAAGGTCATTCTGGCAGAAGCGATCTTTACTGCT
>JASJGP010000365.1:0-6254 GCA_033791485.1 Desulfobacterales bacterium
AAGTTCTTCAACATTATACACAAGACCGCCGCCCGTACCACCCATGGTATAAGCCGGGCGAATGACAACAGGATAGCCAAGCTGGGCTGCAACCTTTTCCGCATCTTCAACACTGTTTACCGTCTGGCTCTCCGGCATTTCAATTCCCAATCGATTCATAGTTTCTTTAAAGGCTGTGCGATCTTCCCCGCGCTTAATGGCATCTATGTTTACACCGACAACCTTCACGCCATATTTTTCCAAAACGCCTGCCTTTGCCAGCTCAGATGACAAATTCAGGGCCGACTGGCCGCCCAGGTTCGGCAACATGGCATCCGGTCGCTAAAGGGCAATAATGTCGGTTAATACATTAAGTGTAAGGGGCTCAATATAAGTAAAATCTGCCATACCCGGATCCGTCATGATTGTTGCGGGATTTGAGTTCACAAGGACAATTTCGTATCCAAGAGAACGCAGAGCTTTGCACGCCTGGGTTCCGGAATAGTCAAATTCACAGGCCTGGCCAATAATAATAGGTCCTGAACCGATGATAAGTACTTTCTTGATGTCGTCGCTTCTTGGCATAAATAACTCCTTTTTATTACAATAAGTGAATTCTTAAAAAATATCGGGATCAGCTTTAGATGGCTAAGTGAAAGTCCGATTTAGACGGTTTTGTAAAAAGTTCAAATTCAAGGCGTGCAAATTTTGTAATCATGAGGCGTACTTTTCGTACGTTGAATGATTACGAAATGCAGCACAACGCAGAAGTTGGACTTTTTACGAAACCGTTAAAAATAGCTGGACCCGTCCCAGCAGTGTGTACACAATTTTTCTTTTGGCAGACCTATCGCCTCAACAAGGTCTTCCAGTTTTTGATATTTTAATGAGGTAAGTCTCAATTTAGCCCTTATTTGATCTATCATTGCCATATTTTTTTCCGAACCGGCTCTGGCATATTCATCCAGAAACTTATCATCACTTCCTTCAAGATCCTTGATAGCTTTTCGACCAGCAAGGTCGAGCGTTGAGCGTGATGTTGAAAAGTTTAAGAAGTCGCAGGGGTAAATTAAAGTAGGACAGGCCGGACGCATGTGAACTTCAACAGCGCCGTAATCAAATAATATTTGTACATTATCTTGCAACTGGGTACCTCTTACAATTGAATCTTCACAAAAAAGAATTCTTTTCCCCTCAACCATCGACCTGACAAGAATCAGCTTCATTCTTGCAACAAGATCTCTTCTGCTTTGAGTTTGGGGCATAAAGCTTCTGGGCCAGGTGGGTGTATATTTAATAAAGGGACGTTTATAGGGAATTCCTTTTTCATTTGCATAGCCGATGGCATGGCCCGTGCCGGAATCGGGAATCCCTGCAACATAATCGATATTTACGTCGTCATTTTTTGCAAGACTGCAGCCGCACCTGTACCTGACCTGCTCCACATTGATTGCCTCATATTCAGAGGCCGGATAACCGTAATAAACCCACAGGAAAGCACATATCTGCATTTTGTCGTTCGGTTTTTTTCTCTGTTCGTATCCGTCTGCTGTCAGAAAAACAATTTCACCGGGCCCAAGATGCTTTTCAATTTCATATCCGAGATTGGGAAACGCACATGTTTCAGATGATGCCGCAAAAGCGTTTTCTTTTTTCCCAATGGCAACAGGTGTTCGGCCTAATTTGTCCCTTGCAGCAAAAATTCCTTTTTCCGTAAGCAAAAGCATCGAGCAGGAACCCTTAATGAGCTCCTGCGCATTTTCAATCCCTTCTTCAAAGGATCCTTTTTCGCAAATCAACATCGCTGCCAGCTCTGTCGGATTGGTGACCCCACCGCTTGTTTCGGAAAAATGCATTTTCTTATTAAATTCTTTATTGACCAGTTCTTCGATATTGTTAATTTTACCCACCGTTACAATTCCGAATGTTCCTAAATGAGAACCGATAATAAGAGGCTGGGAATCGTAGTCGCTGATAACTCCAATGCCTTTGTTTCCCATAAGATCCGGAAGATCGGACTCAAATTTGGATCTGAAGTAATCATTTTCAATGTTGTGGATTGACCTTGAAAAACCTTTAGAATTTTTTACCGCAAGGCCTCCCCGTTTTGTCCCGAGATGAGAATGATAATCAGTGCCGTAAAATAAATCATTGATACAATTATCTTTTGAAACACTTCCGAATAAACCCCCCATGGATAGCCTCTCTTGTTTGTTGTTAATAGAAATTTGATGGCGTCATAAAAAGTCATTTTTCACCACAGAGCTCGCGGAGAGCACAGAGAATAGCTTGTTTTATTAATTGGTTATCTCTGTTCAGTGTTCTCTGTGGTAAATTCGACTTTTTACGACGCCATCGATATTTATCAGCACAATTACGTTTAAATTATCTTGTTGTCAATCTTGAAACCGACCTGGGTTGCAAATTATTAGAAAAACATCGTAACTACTCAGGTATTTAGGTTGAAGACTGAAGGCTGAAGTAATCTAACAGCCTTCAACCTTCAGTCTATCCACCGGAGTAGTTAGAAAACATCTATTTTTTTTCCATAAATACTTTCCAGATCTTGGTTATTTTTTCCCGCAGTCTGTAAAATTTGTCTTCAGGTACCTCGGCGTGTTTTTCCTGGAGACTGAACTTGTGAGCAACCGCTCTGAATATCAGGTAGGCGTGCCTTAGCAGGTTAGCAGTATATTCGTCAATCACCTTAGTTTCAGTCAGGGACTGGACCTGGCGGACATTATCAGTGAATTTTAAAAGTTCCGGGTATTTATTGGAATTTAATAAAACCAGGTACTGAACCAGAAATTCTATATCAACAATTCCGCCCCTGTCCTGTTTGATATCAAAAATACCGGGCTTTGGCTTTAAACGTTCCTTGCGCAGTCGTTCGCGCATGTCGGAAACTTCACCCCGCAGCCTTGTCTTATCTTTTGGTATTAAAAGAACTTCTTTTCGTACATTATTAAAATGCTCTATTAAATGGATATCTCCGCATATGGCCCTTGCCCTTATAAGTGCCTGGTGTTCCCACGTCCAGGCGCTTTTATGCTGGTATTCGCTGAAGGCTTCTATCTGGCTGACCAGAATACCGGAACTTCCACTGGGGCGTAATCTCATATCAATCTCGTATAAATTGCCGGCACGGGTATGGGCAGTTAAAATATGGACGACGCGTTGTCCCAGACGGGCAAAAAACTGGGCGTTGTCAATCGGTTGAATGCCGCCTGTTGCCTGACCACCGCTTCCTGCATGAAGAAAGACAAGGTCAAGATCAGAACCGTATCCGAGCTCTATTCCGCCAAGCTTTCCATAGGCGATAACAACAAATCCTCTGTCGCATTTTTTCCCGTTCAGAAGACAGGTCGGGGTTCCGTGCTTTTCGACCAGATGATTCCATGCAAGGTCAACCACTTCATTTAAAACAGTTTCTGCAATATATGAAAGATGATCGCTGACGCGCATGAGTGGAAGCGACCCGGTTACATCCGCTGCCGCAACGTGCAATGTGTTTGCCTGTTTGAAAATGCACAACTGTTCAATCTGATATTCAAGCTCATGGGTACTTACTTGTTCAAGTTTCTTTTTAAGCTGTGCATTAAGCTCATCCTTTGCCGGCGGGACATAGAGAGTGCGCGTGTCCAGAAGCTCATCTAAAAGTACGGGATGGGCGGCCAGCAGAGATGTGATAAGAGGACTGGCGCATGACAGTTTGACCAGGTGGGTAAGTGCTGAAGGGTTTTCAATCAAAAGGGCAAGATAGCTGGTACGCCTTTCAATGGTCTTAATCAGATCAACAATGCGATTTAAAGTAATATCCGGTTGCTCGACAGTGCTGATTTCTTTTAAAACAAGCGGAACCAGCTTATCAAGACGCCTTCGACCTTCAGTGCTGAGCGCTCTTGTTGCAAGATCATTACGCAGGTGATCAAGCAAACGTATTACCTCTTCAGGTCTTTTATAGCCGGCATTTAAAAGGTTTTGACCCGAATGCTCATCATCTGTCAGACCAAGCCATATGTTGTCAAGTTCATCCGAAGCTATTTCATTTTTTTCTTTTGATTCCCTTGTTTCCAGAAGCGCCATAAAATGTACATGAACATTTTTTGTGTGCTTTTCAAGATGCTCACAAAATATTTTATAACTATCAAAACCCATTGATGCAGCCAGTCGCTCTCTATCAACCGGATCTGATGGGAGTTTGTGGGTTTGCTGATCATAAAATTCCTGAAGCCGATGTTCGGTCTTTCTCAAAAATTCGTACGCCTGCAAAAGTTCGTCGCATACATTTTGCGGAAAATAGCTTTCTTCGGCAAGAATTCTTAATACCTTTTCAATTCGGCGCTCCTGGAGCGCTGGTACAACACCGCCCCTTATCAGTTGGAATACCTGTCCGAAAAATTCTATTTCGCGTATTCCTCCGGGACCAAGCTTGATATTTTCTTTCATTCCTTTTCTTTTTATTTCAAGAGAAATCTTCTTCTTCATATCCCTTAAGGATCCAAAAACGCCAAAATCAAGGTACCTGCGATAAATAAAGGGGTTAAGCTTTTCAAGGAGTTGTTTTCCCGCCTCTTTATCACCGGCGACGACCCTTGCCTTTATCCACGCATAACGCTCCCATTCACGTCCCTGCCGTTGATAATACTGCTCCATCGCATCAAAACTCATGCATAACGGTCCATTTTCACCAAAAGGGCGAAGCCGGGTATCGACCCGAAAGACAAAACCATCCGAAGTAGCTCTTCCGATTATCCTGATAATTTGTCGGCAAAGGCGTAGAAAGAATTCTTCATTACTTATAGATTTAGGTCCCTGTTTTGTTTTTCCCTGCTCAGCAAAGGCAAAGATAAGGTCCACGTCAGAGGAAAAATTCAGCTCATGTCCGCCAAGCTTACCCATGCCGATGACAATAAGACGCAAGGGTAAATTGTCAGATCCTGTGGGGATTCCAAATTCTGTGCACTGCCGGTCATAGAGGATTGAAAGTGTATGGTCTATGCAGGCGTCGGCAAAGGCTGAAAGGTCGGACATGGTTTCCGCAAGATCCGCAAGACCTGTAAGGTCACGCCATGCAATACGAACCATTTCGCGGGTTCGAATGCGGCGGAGAATCTGTTCAAGGGTGTTATCATCTTTTGCTTCGGCAAGAGATGTTTTAATCTTAGTATTGTAGGTATCAGGGGAATAACGCTGCTTAAGGTCGCCGCTTTCAATAAGGCCGGTTAGCATTTCGGGGTTGCGGGTGCAGGATACGGCAACAAAATCGCTAAAGACAAATACGAGCTTTAGCGTTTTAAGAAATTCGGGATTATCAGGAAGAGAAATATCAGCTTTTTCTGATTCGATACAAAAAGCATTCCATTTTCTCTCAAAATCCGCTGCCAGAATTTCCGGAAGCTCTTTAAGATGTTTCATATAATTAATACGGGGTTATGGGTAACAACTTTTAAAATATGAAGGGATAAATTTTAATAAACTCTTAAAATTATTTAATAAACACCGGATGGTGCCCGCAGGAAATGCCCTTGGGGTGCTAAGTAAAAAGGCTCATATACGCCCCGCAGGAAGTGCCCCTGGGGTGCAAGGCGTAGCGGTAGATGATTCTTTTTGCGAAGCCATCAAATTTTTGATGCCTGCTTAATTAAAGAGACTGCGCCGTCTATCTGGATCTTGTTTGAAATTTCGAATGCCGAATAGCCAAATTTATCTCTAAACAGGTTTATCTTTGGTGGCACTTTGAAAATATCCGGTGCTCCGCGTACTGTTATTTTCAACGAATGGTTGTGGGGCTGAATTTTGACCGTCCAGAAAATATCCGGTGTTTCATCGAATTTTCCGGTGCGTGGTTCGTAGTGCAGTTCTCCTTTAAAATGATGCCTTACTCTGGTAAGTAATAATTCGCCAAAGCTTCGGATATCTGGGGGAAGCTCGATGAGAAAAAGTTTATCACCCGGGGGTATGACCTGCGAAAGTTTGTATCCAGTATCTTTTGCCGGCGGCTTTTTTTCTGAGATCTGTCCGGCCTTAACAGGTTTTTGCTTAGGTTTCGGTGCGGTGGCAACAAACGCTTTTCGCTTAGACGGACTATCGCTTAAAAGAAATATTTTATTGGTACTGCCTATATTAATCAGCCGTGTTGATTTTGGATCAAAAGTAATGCGTTTAGTTTTTTCATCAAAGTGAATTTCAGATTCCAGAAGAAGGATGCTGAAAGGGCCTATTTTACTTTTACAATCTCCGAAAGCAGTGGTTTCTTCGGGATCTAAAACAGC
>JASJGP010000366.1:0-4376 GCA_033791485.1 Desulfobacterales bacterium
AAAACCGCTGATTTATCTTTCCATCCCCTGGGCTGTGAGTATCCATACGGTTACCGCATATCTTTACTGCGGTCTTCCGGGCAGAGGATTCTGGATGACGGCTATCCTGGCCCCTAGATTTCTTTCTTCAGCCTTTGCAGCAGGTCCGGCATTATTGATTCTTTTGTGCCTTATTATCCGCAGGGTTACCAACTACGATCCAGGTAGGGAACAGATTCAGTCTCTTGCAAAGATCGTTGCATATGCGATCAGCATTAATGTATTTTTCTTTCTCTGCGAAATTTTTACTGTCTTTTATGCCAACATTCCGGAGCATACTGATCATATTAAATATCTTTTCGTCGGTCTTGACGGGCACGGCGCACTGGTGCCCTGGATGTGGACATCCATGGTTTTGATGCTGATCAGCATTATTTTACTTGTTAATCCAATCACACGAAAAAATGAGGGTATTCTAGTCGTAGCCTGTATCACTACTTTTATAGGTACCTGGATCGACAAAGGGCTCGGCATGATCTCAGGTGGTTTTGTACCCAGTCCCTTGCACCATGTGAATGAATATATTCCGACTATTCCTGAAATTTTGATCGCCCTGGGTGTATGGGCAACAGGATTTTTCGTCTTAACCATTCTGTTTAAAATTGCTGTTTCAGTTAAGGAAGAAGTTCGCGCATAATCAAAACCGCTAAATAAATTTCAAAGGGCTCAAATTTTCGGTTTGAGCCCTTTTTGTTTCTGTAATGAATAGCTGGCCAAGACAACACAGACTGTCTTCCACAACAGTCTTCAGCCTTCAGCCTATCCACCTGAGTAATTATAAATAATTTCTTGAAATGACTGAACAAAAAATCAAAAACCAGAAACTACCATTATCGGGTGCTCTTTTTACAGCCTTTATCTGCGTCCTGTTCGGATCCAATGCGGTGGCGATAAAGATTACCCTTGAAGGAGTGGGCGTTTTCACCTCTGCCGGGATGCGATTCGGCATGGCCTCCCTGGCAATTAGTCTATGGGCTCTGTCCACACGTAAGCCTTTTATCATAAGAAAAGGACAATTCTATCACCTGTTCATTATTGGCATGATATTTTTTGTTCAACTGTCCCTTTTTTATTTTGGAATCAGCAAAACCAATGCCTCGCGGGCCACACTGTTTGTCAACCTGCAGCCTTTCTTCCTTCTGGTTTTGGCACATTATTTCATTGCCGAAGATCAAGTATCAAAAAAAAAGCTGTTGGGCATTCTGGTGGGTTTTTCAGGAGTGGCTTTTGTATTCCTGGAAAAAAAGGGGATCACCTCGGATTTTCAAACAGGTGACCTTATCGTTTTATCTGCCGCTTTTTTGTGGGCCTGCAATGGGGTTTATACCAAAAGAATTATCGCAAACTTTGAACCGTTTCATCTGGTCCTATATCCAATGATGATTGCCACCCCGCTGTTTTTTCTAGGGGGCTTTCTCTTCGATGGCATCATGATATCGGAAATAAACCCGAGAGTCGTTCTATCGTTATTATATCAAGCTGTTGTGACCGGTTCCTTTGGTTTTATCGCCTGGGTTACCCTGCTTAAAAAATACGGTGCCGTCTCTTTGCATTCTTTTATTTTCATTATGCCGGTTGCCGGTGTGTTGCTCGGTGGACTGGTTTTAGGAGAACCGATCACCGCAAAAATTCTTCTGGCCCTGCTGCTAATCGTATCGGGAATTTTCATAGTGAATTTAAAATGGGTTCATGCGCCAACATAACCATAGCTTTTTGCTTCAAGAATGAGTACCTAAGGAGTCGGAGTTTATCAATAACGAATAGCTAAACCGCATTTCTCACACGGAGAAGTGCAGGCTAATACCTTCCCCATCGTAATAAAGGCGCTCTTGTTTTCACACAAAAAGATTACCTTAATGAAATCGCTTTTTCCGGGCAAATTTCCTGGCAACAAAAGCATCTAATACAGGTTTCATCCTCAACTTCAGGGATTTCTTCATTCATGGACAAGGCCGACACCGGACACTGATCGACACAGGTTCCACAAGCTGTGCACAGATCCGGGTTCGCCTGTGGTTTTAGAAGGGTTCGAGTGCGCATCATTTCCTGAATCGCCTCGTTTCCCATGATAGCTTCGCCCCCTAAGGGCGGGAGTTTAAAATCGGGCAACGTTTTCAACTCCCCTATGATTTCTATCTTATCAAGATCGTAGTCACCCAATCCAATTTCCCTGGCCTTTTTAAGGAACTGCAACCGGCCTGGATCTAATCCCATCATCCTGGCGATGACTGAATCCAGGGCCACCGCATCCGTGGAGGCCAGGATCAAACCGATGCTCCTCAGGTCTGTCGAGGCCGGTCCATTGCCCTCCATACCAACCACAGCGTCTACAATAAAGAAATCAGGCACCCGAAGTCGAAACACTTCCACAATAACTTCGTGAAAGCGTTCAGGGCTGCCGGCTGCTCTGTGCAGCCTGGATTTCTGGGCTCCGGGTAAATAACCATAACTGTTTTTTATTGCTCCGGTCATTACCGTCAGACCATGGGTTTTGAATTTAGGAAGGCTGATTATAATATCGGCTTCGAGAACAGCTCGAGAAATACTTACCATGGGCATGAAATCAGGGTTAAAGTTAACCTTGACAGAGTCGTTCCCAATGTTCTCATAATAATCTTTTGCAGCGGACATCAGCCCGGTCTTTTCAAAACTCTCCTCATTTGCCCCGTAATTGTGCAAGCCCGGGTTGTCTCCCACTATGAGCGAGGCCGGCTCCATTTCCTCCACTTTTTCAACCACAGCCTTCAAGACTGCCGGATGTGTCACGATGCCTTCTTCGGCTTCTGAAGACCGAAGCACATTGGGTTTTATCAAGACCTTCTTGCCTGTCAACTGTACCGGAAAAAGTTTGAAAGCACTACTTACAGCCCCACGAACATCATCATAGCTCGCCGGATGTATCATTACTTTGGACATGATCTGCTCCTTTGTAATTTAATGATAGTTTTTATTATACTGTTGCCGGGTCATCAGGCAGGATATCAAAGCTTCACCCTGTGTCATGATCCTCTTTTAGATTTTTTCCTGAGCTTCCTGAATAAACTGTTAATTTGAATTCACCACTACTTCGCGAAATATTATTTCAGAATCAAAACCAATAATGCTACCCATTTCTTTGTATATTTCACCTAATGGTATTTTCTTTTCCTTTCTACAGCTTGGCAGATTTAATTACAGGGTCTATGATTTCTCCTTTGATAAGTGTGTAAATGAGAGATGGTGGTTGAAATCACTGGCTGAGGCATCTTGGCTTTGGCAGGCTAACCCAGCACAGAGAAACTGCTTTCACCTACAATATCACGATTTCGTGAAAAGAAACCCGTATTCAAATTGAAACCTATATGCTTCAGCACTATGGTCACAGGTTCATGGTCGTGATCATGTCCGTTTTCACAGGCTTCGATGATCCGGGTCATGATCTGTCCAATGACCGGTCCGTTTTTGTACTGGTTGCCGCTGGTGCCGATGGCTAGATAAAAACCATCAAGATCTGATTTGTCATAAATCGGGATCCAGTCATCGGACACGTCGTAGAGATCTGCAAACCCTTTTGGACTGTTCGGTATGGGCAGGTCGGGGATACGAAGCGCCAGACGGTAAACCTGTGCCCTCCATTGGGCATTGGTAACGTTACGGTTGAAATGGTCCGGGTCATCAACCCAGTCAAGCTTATCGCAGTCCGGATCTTCACTGCCTACTAGGATTATGTTTCCGACTTCGGGTCTGTGATACCCTGCAAGATCCCCATCTCCTATCGTTATCCCCTCATCTTCATAGGAAAACCGCTCAGGAGAAGGAACAAAATGCACTTCGTGCCGGAGCGCCCTTGTTTTTATCTTCATTCTTTTGTCAATGCCGGCAAGTCGGTTAACAATAAAGGAATGCGGACCTGAAGCATTTACGACCACTGGAGCATTAAATTCCTGCCCGCTTTTTAATGTTATACCGGTAACCCGGTTAGAATGCTTCCGGATTTCTGCCACTTCGGAATTGAACATGAAAGTAGCGCCGTTTAATTCACTCGCCTGCTGGATATTTTCAACCGAAAGCTGGGGGTCATTAATGTAGCCGTTATTTGGAAAAAACAATACATCCGGATTAATCTTATCCACAGGAGGATTAAAAAAACCGGGGTCATCGGGTCGCTTGGGCGGGAAATATGAATCATCTACAAAATGGGGCATACGTTTGAGTAACTGCTCCGGAGTCCATATTTCATAAAGAATTTTTAATTTATCATGGTGTTTGATATATTTACTCCAGTCAAAATTCTTCTTATTTAAGATAACAGCACCTGTCTGAATAAATCTGGCAAGATTTTTTGAAGTTTCTTTATT
>JASJGP010000367.1:0-5965 GCA_033791485.1 Desulfobacterales bacterium
TATTGGTTGGTGTCAAGTCGAGTAAATCTTAATGTTGATTGTTGTAAAATCATCTCCGTCTAACGACAGATAATGATTTCAAGTTTGTTTGCATCCAACCCGTAAACTTGTTTCATCTCTCCCCAAATTTCTACTTCCCAATTTCCCCGCTTTCCTTTCGTTAAAGCCGGGATCTACGCTACGCTCCGACAAGTTTCAAGCCGTGAACGGCTACAGCAATTTTACTGAAACCGGTAGTAAACACCTGAAGCAATGGCCCATCCCAGAACAGCAACTGTAGCAATAATACAAACAACCGCCATTGTTTTATGAACGGCGCGTTCAGGTTTTTTCTCCTGATAACTTAGAATGAATCCAAAAAGAATGCCTGCAAGAATTCCACCACCATGTCCCCAATTGTTTATGCCCGGAATAATAAAACCGAAAAGAAAAAGCCCGATTACCCATCCGACAACCTGCCGGTAAATTGCCTGTCCGTACACTCCACCCCTGCTTTTACCATAAAAGAGCATAGCACCGATCAAAGCACATATCGATGCAGACGCGCCGATAGTAAATAATACACCGAAAAGGCAGGATATCCAGAAACCGATGACTCCACCTGCAGTATAAATGATAAACATGCGACTGACACCGAATTCCCGGGCGACCAGCGGAGCCAACTGTTTGAAAGCAAACATATTAAAAAGAATATGAAGGATGCCGCCGTGGAGATAATTCGCAGAAAGGAGTGTCCACCAGCGATCAAGCCTGTCAACCGGGTAAGTACCGGTTGCGCCCAGAAGTAAAAGGCTTTTATTGTCCGGTGATAAAAAACTGAGCGGGTTGAGAGAAAAATTAGTTAAGAGTGGATTAAATAAAAGAGAAATTACATACATTCCAACATTGACATAGATAACCAATTTGATGAGTTGATCTGTATGCAACAGCCCCCTGGTCAAAAAATTATTCGCCCGCCAGGAACCGGGTTTGCGGATATCACAATAAGGGCACCTGAGTTCATCTGTACTGATCAGCTTTCCGCAGTTGGGGCACAGGATTGATTTTCGTTTTTGATTCATTATAAACCTTAACATTGGTGAATTTGTAAAAAGTATTTTAATAAGCGCTGGATGGCGTCGTAAAAAGTCTTATATTCCAGGTGTAGCCGTTTTAAAAAACGAGGTTATATATATAGTAGGTAGAATTCCCAAAAAATCAATACAATGCTGTAGATGACAATTTTTACGAGGCCATCAAGCATAAATAATCCTTTTGCTAAACACAACAAGTTTTGGTTTAAAAAGTGGGCGGGTGATTTCTTATCGCAAATCTTTGTGTTGCTTAATAAAAATAATAATACTATTATATACAGTTTAATAAAAAGCTCTTATGTTGATTTGTAACGGAGAATTAATGATAAAAAAGATAATTTCAGGCGGTCAAACAGGAGTTGATCAGGCAGCGATTGATGTAGCCATAAACCTGGGCATTCCCTATGGAGGCTGGTTACCCAGGGGGCGAAAAACTGAAAAGGGACCTTTGTCTGACAAATACCATTTGCAGGAGTTGCCTGACAGCAGTTACTCAAAAAGAACCGAAAAAAATGTTATTGCTTCTGACGGCACACTGATTATGTCACACGGCAAACTCATCGGGGGGTCAAAATTAACCAGGGAAATTGCTGAAAAAAATGGTCGTCCTTGTCTCCATATAGACTTGAAGAAAACGATTGTTTTTAAGGCTGCCGAACAGATCAAAAGCTGGATCGAAACACATAAAATTGAAGTGTTGAACATTGCAGGCCCAAGAGAAAGCAATGACCCCAAAATATACAAAGCTGCAGGAGACGTCCTTGAAACCGTTTTACATCTTGATCTTATAGATGTCTCATTGACTGATCCATTTTTTGCTGTTAACAGCCAGAGTTTATCCACATCCAACCTCCCTCGGACAGTTGACGGGGCAGTGGATATGCTCCTTTCTGAGCTTTCCTTTACGGACAAAACAAGACTCGCTAACATGCCGGAAGAAAAGTTAACCGATCTAAGACTATCCTTTGGCAAAAACATTAAAGACACATTTAGATTGGGAGAGGAAAACAAAGAGCTTTTGAAATCCTGCAGATTTCTTTCAGAAACCGGCAGATACATGGAAGAGGATGCCGCTTTAATCATCATAAAGGAATTATGGAAAAAGCTGAAAAAGAAAGCAAACGTGTTGAGAATAGTAAAATAATAAAAAACCTGACGTACTAAAGTTTTTTGATTGTTTTACCGATATTATACAAGGCATTGTCAAGATCTCAACTTGACAATATCACCTATTGACTAATATTGTTTGAGAAACTTCAGACTTTGTGAGAGAATTAAAAATGGACACTACGAATAGAATTCAGTTTAAAAAACCAAACCTTCCTGAGTTAATCAGGCAATATACTGTTGTAGATCTTCATTTCCATACGCATTATTCAGATGGAAACAACTCAATTGAAGAAATCGCTAAGCAGGCCGGAAAACTTGGCATAGGTGTCGCCATAACAGACCATAATGAAATCAAAGGGGCTGTTGAAATTGATTCATATAAAAATATCCTGAGCATTCCAGGTATTGAAATAACATCAAAAGAAGGTACCCATATCCTGATCTACTTTTATGATGTTGAAAGCTTGAAACGCTTTTATAAAAACGATGTGAAACCATTTCTTGGAGATACTGTTATGAGCTCAACTTCTCTGGAGATGGAAGAAATAATAAAACGCGCCAGGACATTTAAGACGGTTACTGTTTTCCCTCATCCTTATTCCCCGGTTTTTACCGGAATTTGCAACGATTATTTCCCGAAAGAACGACTGGACCAATTGTTTAAAATGATTGACGGTGTTGAAGTGATCAATTCGGGCAATCTTAAAAAATGGAACTTAAAATGCGCCCTGCTTGGTTTTAATCTTAATAAATCAATTACTGGCGGAAGTGATGGTCACACCCTGGTCTATTTAGGCAAAGTTGTAAATTATGCTCAGTGTAAAAATACCAGGAAAGCCTTTCTTGATGCTGTAAGGAAAAAACAGAACAAAGTAATCGGAAAAGAAATTAACATGCTCAGGAAGGTTGCATCCAACGGCCGGAAAATGAGAACAAGTCTTAAAAATTATCCGGATATTGTTGAAAAGAATCTAAAATATGGCTATACAGTTATCCATTTGAAATCAAAACGTCTGAAAGATAATGTTAAACGCAGAATTAATGGTAAAACAAGAAAAATCATATAAAACAGCCTGTTAAAGAAAACCAACTTTCCGACCCGCACATTTTTTAAGGGGTTCCCCGAATTACGTATCGAAACCTTTGCAGATAAACGCAGACTTCGAAACGCCACTTTGTGTCCGATTTCTGCGGCAGGCTCAAATTTCAGTCCTCGAAATATTCTATATACTCCTGTGGTTAATCCGCGGATCGCCTTCCTTGAATTCGAACAGATAAGCGCAGACTTCGAAAGAGGACGTTTTGAAGTTGCCTCATATGTCCAGGCCCAGAGTCCCGCCCGGGTTCATTATATTGTTGGGATCAAAATGTTTTTTAAGGCAGCGCAAAACATCCATCTGGACCTTTCCCAGATGATCTTCCATCCATGGAGCAAACATCCTGCCTACTCCATGGTGATGGCTTAATGATCCGCCATGGTTTATAATCTGTTCGATAATACCTTTATGAAATTCTTTATATTCTTTGAGATCATCCATTTTTGCGATGAATATGAAATAAAGATTCGTACCCTGGGGATAAAAATGGGACCCGTGGGTCATGCATATAGTATTGGGACGTTCCTTTATAAAAGCTCTAACGCCCTGATACAAATTGTGAAGATTATCCCAAGTCACTGCCGATTCCAAAGTATCTATCATGATGCCGAAGTCATTTAAATCCTCTCTCATATAAGGATCTGTGTATCTTCCGTGTTCCCATTTTTTTGCAGGGTATCCGGTGATATACATGGCGCCGCTGCTTTTGCAGATTTTTTTGACTTTTTTCTTCAGGTTTCCTGTAAATCCCTTTTCACCCTGGGCAAGTCCCATAAAAAGGCAGCGCCTGCCGGGTTTGAAACCACGAAAATTAATAACTTTGTCGATGACTGTCCCTTCTACGCCATAAAGCTTTAAGGCAACATCCGTCTCTTCAGGATCGGAAATTCTGAATACTGCCGGCATACCACACTCTGCCTGGGAAATTTCCCGTGCAGCATCGACTGCTTTCTCCCAGGATGGAAATATAAAAGCAAACCTTTGCCTGTTTTCAGGCATGTATCTAAAGATTTTACAGGTTGCACTGACAAGGATACCGTATGATCCCTCACTCCCTTTCATGATGTCATTTACTTTTGGCCCTGTGGCGGTTCCCGGATAATCAAGAGTTTTTAACATTCCTGCAGGTGTCACATATTCCTGGCTAAGCACAATGTCATACATATCTCCGTAGTATGAAGACTCCTGCCCTGAACCAAGGGTTACTATCCAGCCTCCGACAGAAGAGTATTCAAAAGACTGGGGAAAATGGCCGCCTGTATATTTTCTTTTCGCATTAAAAAGATTCGGTGCATTATTTAGTGTCTTTTCATAATCCGGTCCCATCATGCCCGGTTCAACAGTAATCGTCTGGTTCGTTTCATTAAACTGAAGAACGCGGTTCATGTGCGTATTCATTACCAGCATAACGCCACCTTTAACCGGTTTGAATCCAAAATTTACACTGGAGCCCCCGCCATACACATAAACCGGGATTTGCTGCCGGTCGCAGTATTTCACAATCTTTTGTACGTCCTCCTTGCTGCGTGGGTGTACCACAAGATCCGCAACGTCTACGCAGATTCCGCTTCTCAGGCCCATGGCTTCTTCAGTTGTTTTCCCGCTTCCATATTTTGCACGGGAATAATCATCAGAGGATACATTTTCTTTTCCGACAAAACTAGTAAACATATTGATATGCTCATCGGAAAGCTTAACCGGCTTATCTATATTGACTTTCTCTTTACCTTCTCTCTTTTTTTCATAAAAATCCGAATTGGCCATTTGAAATTTCTCTTTTATCATTTCATAAAGCCTTTGATTCGGATGCTTGAATTCCTCCGGGTCTCCCCATTTAAATATGGACCTGTATGTTCCCTGCTCCGGAGGTGCGTCTGTCCACTTTGGATAAAAGCTTTTGGTGTCAGGCATCTTTTCTCCCTTTTTGATATTTTTTTGTAAAAATCATGAAACCACTTTTTTGCAAATTTATCAAAAATAATTGACAAATACATGTTTAACTGGTAAGACCTCTTACCAGATATTAAAGAAAAAAGAAAGGAAAAGCTTGAAAAATAAAACAAATTCGCTCATTCGCCCGGCACAATACGTTGAGCGCGAATTACTGACATCTATTTTCAACGGAAAATATCCGCCGGGAACTGTTCTGCCTAATGAAAGAGACCTTGCCGTGCAAATGGGTGTGACAAGGCCGACACTGCGCGAAACCTTACAGCGACTCTCCGGTGAAGGATGGATAAAGATACGACACGGAAAACCGACCGTAATCAATGATTACTGGAAAAATGGCGGTTTGAGGCTGCTTGCCACCATGGCAAAGTATAGCGATTTTTTACCCAATGGATTTATAACCCATCTCCTTGAAGTAAGATGCACCCTGCTTCCGATTATTGCCCGCCTGTCTGTTGAAAAATCGGCCAAAGTGCTTTTGAAATATTTAGCCCTGGCGGACAATCTTGATGATGAAGCAAATTCTTTCGCAACTTATGACTGGAAATTGCAGCTTCTTATGTCCGAGCACTCCTGCAATCCCATATATACCCTCATTTTAAATGATTTTACATCTGTCTTCAAGGCTATGGCGTTTAATTATTTCAGCTTTAAAAAAGCTCGTAAGACGTCTCGAAAATATTACGTTGACCTTATAGATGCAATTCACCAAGACGGCAAAGGCGTTGAGGAAAC
>JASJGP010000368.1:0-2979 GCA_033791485.1 Desulfobacterales bacterium
GGTATTGAAGTCGCCCTGGGTCTAAAAACCCTTTCAACACAGATTGTACCACCCACTGTCGGTTTTTCCGATCCGGAAGCTGGTGCAGAAGGGCTGGTCAGTTCCAAACCAGTACAAATATCAGGCGACTATCTTCTGACAACGAATTCCGGATTTGGCGGAATTAACGCAGCCATCGTCCTGGCAAGGAAAGGTGCCCTGTGATCGCCTCGGTTACCGGTATTGGATGGATAACTGCTGCAGGCATGGAATGCGGCAGGAAAGCCGACAGCTTCTCCATGCCGACAGGCAATCTGCCAAAAATTACCGGCACGGTAGTATTTGGCAAACCTTATAAGCACTTTGGAAGAATGGATGAATATTCCAGGCTTGGCCTTGCAGCCATCGCATTTGCTTTAAAAGACGCCGGCCTGGAAAAATGGAAGAAAAAGCGTGACATCGGCATCATTGCTTCCACGGTATAGGGCTGCCTTCATACAGACATAGATTTTTTTAACACAGTCATACCGGATGAAGGACTCATGGCCAGTCCGAATCTCTTTGCCTATACTCTTCCCAACTGTTTCCTTGGTGAGGCGGCCATCCATTTCGGCCTGACAGGAGAAGGTTTTGTAGTAAACGATCCTTCTCATGCAAGGCTGACAAGTTTACAAACTGCCCTGGATATTATATCCTGCGAAGAAACCAAAAAGATGGTTTGTGGTGTTTGTGATCTGGGTCGCCCGCCTATTTTTGGCCCCGGACAAGACGTGCCCCCAGGGGCACTCTTTTTTGTTATTGAAAAATCGCCGGAATCAAACCTTCCCACATATGGAGAACTTAGCCTGGGAAAAGATGGTTCCATAAGTTTTAATAAAAAGAAAATATCCGATTTAACGTCTTTGGTCGATGAATGCATAGTCAACAAGAACCGAAAGTAATAATCGTCATACCTGTTTATAATCATTCTACTAGCCTGCCTGGCATTGTAAATGGTGCTCTGGCAGTACATGAGGATGTCATGGTAGTAGATGACGGCAGTACTGACAAAAGCGCCGATACTCTGGCAGGACTTAACGTACACCTTGTTCACCACGGAAAAAACCTTGGCAAAGGTGCTGCTATTAAAACAGCAGCCCGGGTTACACGCGAGTTGGGAATGACCCATATTGTAACCATAGATGCAAACGGTCGGTATGACCCTGCCGATTTTCATCTTTTTACCGGAGCTTTGAAGGAAAATATGGACTCCATTATTGTCGGCAGGCGGAATTTTCAAAAAGGTGAGGTGCCTATCTTATATCGCTTCAACCGGCGTCTGGCCAACTTCTGGTTTCAGGTACAAACCGGCAAAAGCCTTTCAGATGTCCGCTGTACATTTCGTGCATATCCGGTTGCAGTGCTTGAAAATTTAACCTTGAGAACCAGGCGGAATTCATTTGAAGTTGAAGTGCTGACAAAAGCAGCCTGGGCCGGAGTAAATTTAAGCGAAGTAAATATTTCTATTTATTTCCCTCGGCCTGAAAAGCATAAATTTAATTTTGATTTCCTCATGGATAAGTTGCGAGTTACTCTTTTTAATTTTCACCTTACTATGCGTTCAATCGTTCCATGGCCACATCAAAAACTTATAAGCAAAGACCGACCCGGAGAAAAAATCAGTGTATTACATCCGCTGCGATCCATTAAAACTCTGCTTACTGAAAATACTTCTCCAAGACAGCTTGCCGCTGCCTGTGCACTGGGAGTCTTTCTGGGTACACTGCCGATAATTGGGTTCCACAATATTACTATACTTTTTGCAGCGAGCTATTTTCGCCTTAACAAGGTTGTAGCTCTGACCACCAGCGGGTTATGCGTACCGCCTTTTGTGCCTGCATTGTGCATCGAAGCAGGGTATTTCATGCGTCATGGATCCTTACTGACAGAGATTTCCATAAAAACTATAGGCTATCAGGCACTTGAGCGGATTTACGAATGGCTGATAGGTTCACTTGTACTTGCTCCGATATTTTCAGTATTGATCGGAAGCATTATATTTCTTATCGCTTTATCTTTAAAAAGAACCCGGAGGAATTCACTGTAAATTATGAGAATAGTACTTGTACATCCTGCCGGCTCAAACTGGGTGCCCGGCAAAAAAGATATAACCGCAACGGCAAACCGTATGGCTCCTCTCGGCCTTCTTTCCATTGCTGCTTTTCTTGAAAAACAGGGCCACGAGGTTTTTGTCCATGACTGCCTGGGGCCTAAAGCTCCTTTAGGCACTAAAGCCAATGCAAAGATAATTCTTGATTATAAGCCGGATCTTGCAGGTTTTTCTGCTACAACCTCGGGCTTCCTTGACGGATACGATCTTGCCGTTAAAATTAAAAAGGCACAACCGCAAATCACTACCGTTTTCGGCGGAGTGCATATCTCGGCCATGGGAGCTGTTTTGCTTGAAGATTTTAAAAACATAGATTTTCTCTGTCAGGGCGAAGGGGAAGTCACATTGGCGGAAATTGCAAACGGAAATGATCCAGACTCGATAAATGGTCTGATCTACAGAGATAAAGATCAGGTTATCACAAATCCGCCGAGAACTAATATTAAGGATATGGATAAACTCCCTTTTCCCGCATACGAAAAGCTCGACGGGTTTCCCGAAGGATACAATCTTCCTTTATTCAGCTATATCCAAAGTCCAGGCGGTACAATGATTACAAGTCGCGGATGTATCTATCATTGTTCATATTGTGATCGTTCCGTATTTAAACAGGGTTTCCGCTTCAACTCCCCTGAATATGTTTACGAACACATAAAGTATCTGCACACACGCTTCGGGATTCGCCACATTAATATTTATGACGACCTTTTTACAACCAACCGCCGCCGAATAACAAAACTTTGCGACCTTCTGATTTCTAAACCGCTCGGTATGGATTTTAATTGTGCCGTTCGTGTCGGATACGCTGATGATGGATTACTTAAACTGTTGAAAGCAGCGGGTTTTCTGCA
>JASJGP010000369.1:0-7219 GCA_033791485.1 Desulfobacterales bacterium
GATAATACGGTTTGCAATGCTTGCGGCACCTATATCATATGGCGATTCAACTGTATTGGCCCCCGCAGCCCGCAATTTTGACTTGGATTCTTCCTGGCTCCCCCTGGCGATAATTAAAAGATCTGGGTCCAGTTGTCTGGCTGTAAGTACAAGGAAAACATTATCGGCATCAGAAGCAAGTGCGGCGATCAAGCCTTTGGCTCGCTTGATGCCGGCTTTTAGCAAATTTTCCTCATCGGCAGCATCTCCGGAAATATAAAGAACACCATCGCTGTCCATCACAGAAATCAATTCCGGATTTTTCTCGATAACCACCAGTTCGAAGGGTTTTCTTTTCAGGTTCCTGCACACTACCCTGCCGATACGTCCATATCCGCATATTATGTAATGGTTTTTTATCCGGCTAATCTTTTTTTCCAATATTCTTCTCCCCAATATGAGTCTGATTCTTCCTTCGACCATGAACTGCACCACGGCAGCTGCAATATACAATGAGAAACCCACCCCAAAAAAAACAAGCAATATAGTAAACAGTCGTCCTACTTGGCTGATTTGGTGTACCTCACTAAACCCTACAGTGGAAATAGTGATAACGGTCATATACATAGCATCAAAAAGCTCCCAGTCTTCTATGAGCATATATCCTGCTGTCCCGAAAATGACGATACCCAGTGCCATTATGATTCCGGGTATTAGATGCTTTGTATTTTCCCTATTACAGCTTTATAAGAAATTGTGGTTATCAATTGATAGCACCGGCAATGTTTTCGCTTATTAATCTATTTTTTTTATCCTATGGGTCCCCTATCTTTAACAAACTTAATGGCATCTTTTATTCTGGATAAGACCCTGTCTTTGCCAATAATTTCAATAATCTCAAAAATACCTGGGCTGGCCGTCCTTCCAGTCAGTGCAAGACGGACAGGCTGGGCAATTTTACCAAGCTTAAGCCCCGTTTTTTCCATAACCGCTTTAAATGCATTTTCAAGATCCGTCTCATTGAACTCATCCAGCGCTTCAAGTTGCTCAGCAAGAAAAACCAGAGGTTCAAGAGAAGCAGGTTTAAAGAATTTTTTAGCAGCTTTTTCATCATATGAAATGCTGTCGGTAAAGTAGAACCCGGCGTCATCAGCCATATCTTTTAAAGTTTTACTCCTGGCATTAAGCGTTCTAACCACGTTTTCAATAAAAAGTCCTCTATGGAAACTGTAACCTTTTTCTTTTAAAAAGGGAGAAAGATACTTAATTAGTTCATCCGGGGGGGTTGCCTTTATATGATCGGCATTTAGTGCAAGAAGTTTTTCAGGATTAAAAATTCCTGCGCTCCGCCCGATGTTTTCAAGAGAAAATTTTTCTATGAGTTCATCCCTTGAAAAAAACTCCTGGTCTCCATAAGACCAGCCCAGCCTGACCAAATAGTTGATAAAAGCATCCGGCAAATACCCCATGTCTCTGTAGGCTGTAACAGACATGGCACCATGACGTTTGCTCAGCCGAGTCCGATCACTGCCCAACACCATAGGAACGTGGCCAAAAGTGGGCAACGGGCTATTTAAAGCGTTATAAAGAAGAATTTGCTTGGGTGTATTCATAACGTGATCGTCGCCACGCAGTACAGTATTTATTCTCATTGTAATATCGTCAACAACAACAACAAAATTGTATGTAGGACTGCCGTCACTTCTGGCAATTATGAAATCATCAAGTTCTTCATTTTGGAAAACTATATTGCCTTTAATTACATCTTCAAGGACGGTGGTTCCTGAAATCGGCGCTTTAAATCGAATGACGGCATTATCGGTCCTGCCGAGACCTTTTTCACGGCACGTACCGTCATACTTTGGCTTACCGCCGACCTCCATAGCTTTTTTTCTCATTTCTTCAAGTTTTTCAGGTGAACATGTGCAGTAGTAAGCAAATCCTGAATCAAGGAGTTTTTGGATGTATTCGGTGTAAATATCAAATCGCCGTGACTGAAAAAAGGGGCCTTCATCCCAGTCTATTCCGAGCCATTCAAGAGATTCAAAAATTGCATCTACAGATTCCCTGGTGGAACGTGCTGTATCCGTATCTTCGATTCTCAGGATAAATTTGCCTTTCCTATGGCGCGCATACAGCCAGTTAAAAAGAGCTGTTCTTGCCCCCCCAATATGCAGATAGCCGGTTGGGCTGGGAGGAAAACGAGTTATGATTTTTTCCATTTTATTTCATCCTTTTAAGGAATAGTGTAATTTCGTTTTGTATTAAATCCTGCCAGGTTAAAATGACTTATTTATTACTTATTTTTAACTACAATAAGTAAATTTCGGAAAATTAAAAAACTGCTGATAAAATTCTTTTTTGTAAAATTAATGTAATACCAGTATCTCGGGGTTGAAAAAAGCAAAAAAAATATAGAAGCTTATGAAACGGATATTTCATCTAATATAAAATAGTTACATGATTTTCGGTTGTTTGTTAAAGTTGATTACAGGTAGCATATAACCAAAAAGAACACAAGGCAGCAATATAAAAATATAGGAAAATTCTTGACAAGCTTCTCTATTTCAATTACTAAAACCTCAACTTTGAAAAAAAGTAGTGATTCGTATAATATTATAAATAATTTAATATAGTTAGGAGATTACTTATGCCTGTACCAAAACGAAAAACATCCAAGTCAAAACGGGACAAACGGCGAACCCATCAAAAAGTTACTGCCCCTAATGTTGCTGAATGCCCTCAGTGCGGAGAAGCCACTCTTTCCCATCACGCATGTCCGAGTTGCGGCACATACAAAGGGCGCAGCGTGATTGAAACCGAAGCAGAATAATGACCTGAAAAGGAAAGTTGCAGATGTCTTCATCGTCCAATAATACCCAAGCAACTCTTATGGGCCTTGATCTTGAATCAAGGCAAATGGTCCTCGATACTGTCGGGCAGCTCAGGAAGCGGTTACTTACCAAAGAAAAGATCCTTGAGTTTGACAGGAAGGAAATATTTCCTGAAGATGTAATCCGAGAGATGCTAGGCCCGGAGATTGGTTTGCAGCTTTTGATGATTCCGGAAGCTTATGGAGGAATGGGAGGCGGCACACGGGATTGTGTTGCAATTACCCGTGAAATGTCCAAGATTTGCTTAGGAATTACGACTGCTTTTTTTGCTATTCAATTGGGAGCGGACCCCTTACTGGTCGGAGGGACTGAAGAACAGAAAAAAAAGTGGCTTGGCGCCATTGCCCAGGGAAATTCATTGGTAGCTTATGCTGTAACGGAGCCTGCCGCCGGAAGCGACGTAGTCGGGATAAAGACCAAAGCTGATCCTGTATTAAACGATTCCGGTGAAATTATCGGATACAAAATAAACGGAACAAAGCAGTTTATTTCTACCGGAGGAGCTGCTGATTTCATTACACTCCTTGCAAAGGCACCGGAAGGGCTCACCTTTTTCGTCATTGAAAAGGATACAAAAGGTTTTTCTGCCGGCAAGAGTGAAGAAAAGCACGGAATAAGATCATCACAGACATCCCCGCTTACTTTCGAGGATGTTTTTGTTCCCGTTGAAAACCTTATTGGCGGTGTGCCGGGTAAAGGGTTAAAACAGGCAAACAAGGTTTTTGGCTATACACGGCTCATGGTGGCTGCAATGGGATTAGGCCCCGGAGAGGCGGCGCTTGACATTGTTATTCCCTATGCAAAACAAAGGATTGTCTCCGGTTCTGCTTTATCGGAAAAACAGGGTTATACACATAAACTGATCGTGCCGAATGCTGTGAGGCTCGAAGCAGCGGCTTCATATATTGAAGAAATTGCAGCCAGACTGGACATAGGAGAAAATGATCTGGAGGTTGAAGGTTCAATTGCGAAATATTATGCCACAGAGACTTCAAATAAAACTGCAGATGATGCCATTCAGGCACTTGGCGGGTACGGGTATATTAATGAATTTGAGGTAGAAAAAATTAAAAGGGATGTAAAAATAGCCTGTATTTATGAAGGAACCAGTGAAATTCAGCAGAGTATTATCAGCATATTCCGCTGGAGAACGACTATAAAATCAAAAGGGTTGTTTTACAAAGAAATCAGCTCTGAAATGGAAAAGCTGAACGAAACTTCAAATGATCTGGGATGCAGCTTTTATTCAATAGCTGCCGATGCCCTAAATGATACAATCAAGCTGGTACATGAAAACAAAATGACCCGGAAACAATATATCATGTTTTCCCTGGCTGATATGATTACACAGGTAGAGATCGGAATAAGTCTGGCTCGCAGAGCAGGTATGGCGGGACAAGCGGGTACGGTGGAAGCTGAAAAACTCAAAGCTATGTCAAGGATATTCGCCAATGAAGTTTCGCAACTTGTTGCTCAAAATATTCTTAAAATTGTTAGCGGATCAGGACTGTTTGATGCAAATACTGTTTCCGCCTTTTTGGAGAAAATTTCTTATAACCAACTGCTTCACAGCTATCAGGGCGTTATTCAAGACATGGACAAAGTTGCAGATATATTATTTGAGAGGTAATTATGCCAGACGATGACAAGCGTACAGTTGTGGTAACGGGCGGATCAAGGGGTATCGGAAGAGCGATTTGCCTGTCATTTGCAAGACCGGATACACGTATCTATTTTAATTATTTTTCACCGGTTGACCCTGATGCTGAAAAGGCTGCTGCCGATGAAACAGAAAAGCTTGTTGCCGATGCGGGCGGAGCGGCTAAAGGTTTAAGCGTAAATGTGGCTTCTAAAGAAGAGGTTATTGATTTTTTTAAAAAAGTAATTGATGAAACAGGCCGGATAGATGTTCTGGTGAACAACGCGGGCATAACGAAAGACGGATTTCTGGTACGTATGAAGGAAAGCGACTGGGATGCAGTTTTGGATGTAAATTTAAAGGGAGCATTCCGTTGCATCAAAATTGCCGCAAAGGTCATGATGAAACAGCGTTTTGGGCGTATTATCAATCTGGCTTCAATTGTCGGTGTAATCGGCAACGCGGGACAGGCCAATTACGTGGCTTCAAAAGCCGGAATAATAGGGCTTACCAAAACAGCTGCAAGAGAGCTTGCATCCAGGGGTGTTACGGTCAATGCGATAGCGCCGGGATTTATAGAAACGGATATGACCGCATCCCTTCCTGATGATGTAAAAAAAGCAATGCTTAGCCAGATTCCACTTGGACGGGCCGGAAAACCTGAGGATATAGCATCCGCTATTGCTTTTTTGGCCTCGGAAAAAGCGTCCTATATTACAGGACAGGTAATTCATGTCAGTGGTGGCATGTATATATGAAAGGAGGAAAGTTAGATGTCTGTTGAAGATAAAATGAAAAAAATTATTGCAGAAAAATTGAGTGTTGGTATGGAAGAAATTGTGCCGGAAGCATCTTTTGTTGATGATCTGGGTGCAGATTCACTTGATCTTGTGGAGCTTATTATGTCAATGGAAGAAGAATTCGATACGGATATTTCCGATGAAGATGCAGAAAAAATTCTAACGGTCAAAGATGCCATTGATTATATAAACGCACAGTCATAAATCCAGACTTCGTCAAATGGTTGAGTGGTTTGAGTAGTTAAGTTGTTATTATTACAGCAATATTATCGGATTTCAAATTAATTGGACACTCAGAAGATCGGAACATGCAGTAAGCTGATAATATTGATCCCGCCAGAACGGGACTACTCAACCGATATACCACTTAACGATATCTGAAATCGGAATAATTTTTTAGTTAATAAGGAGGTTCTTTGGGCAGGAGGGTTGTAATTACAGGAATAGGGCTTGTAACGCCTCTTGGAATAGGTGTAAATGAAACGTGGGAGGGTCTTTGCTCCGGCAAATCGGGGATTGGTGAGATAACCAGGTTCGATACCACAAATTTTAAAACGAAAATAGCCGGTGAGGTAAAGGATTTTAATCCTGAAGATTTTCTTCCGACGAAAGAGGCAAAACGTACTGAGCTCTTTATTGTTTATGCTATTGCAGCGACTCGTATGGCAGTGGAAGATTCCGGGCTGAAGATTGACAGTTCCAATGGAGATAGAGTTGGTGTTATTACCGGATGCGGGCTTGGAGGTCTCGGGATTATGGAACGCACCATTGTATCCATTGACAAAAAGGGCCCCAAGAGAGTATCTCCCTTTTTTATTCCTATGATGATAGGGAATATGGCTCCCGGAATGATATCAATCCATTTTGGGGCAAAGGGCCCAAATTCTTCCATTGCTACCGCATGTGCCGCAGGAGCGCATGCTGTCGGCAATTCATTCAAGATAATCCAAAGAGGCGCTGCAGATGCCATGATAACCGGGGGCGTTGAAGCGGTTGTTACTTCCACATGCATTGCCGGGTTTAATGCCATGAAAGCGCTGTCCACACGTAATGATGCTCCTGAAAAAGCATCGCGCCCTTTTGATCGAGATCGTGATGGCTTTATTGTGGGCGAAGGAAGTGGTATCCTTATTCTTGAAGCCCTTGAAAATGCACTTGAGAGAGGAGCGCATATCTATGCGGAAATAACCGGATTCGGTATGACCGGGGACGGTTATCATATGACATCTCCTTCTCCGGATGGTGATGGCATGATAAGATGTATGAAAGCAGCTATTGATGATGCTAAAATTCCATACGGTGAGGTTGATTATATAAATGCACATGGCACTTCAACTCAGCTTAATGATTTATATGAAACAAGGGCGGTCAAATCTGTGTTTAAAGACAAAGCATATTCAATTCCCATAAGTTCTACCAAATCTATGACAGGTCACCTGCTTGGCGGTGCAGGCGGAATTGAAACGGCTTTCACAGCTCTGACGATTCATGAAGGAGTTATTCCCCCGACAATAAATCATGAGAATCCTGCCGAAGAATGCGATCTTGATTATGTACCGAATGTTGCCCGCAGAAAAAATGTTAAGATTGCCATGACAAATTCTTTCGGTTTCGGAGGGACAAACGCATCACTCATAATTAAGGCATATAATAATAAGTAGTTTTTTTTGCGTTTCGTACCTTAACCCCTTGAGATCTTTTATTCCCATTTCTTTATATTGAAACCACGATATTTAAATATCCGGCCCGATTCCTTTCTGTTTATAAAAAGAAGTTTTTTACTTGCGGTTTTATAATTTATTCATATAATGTTGATGGCGTGGTAGAAAGTCCCATCTACTGCGTTGCATCGGTTTTTCAGACACTCGGCATACTACATGTATTGCATCGTCCCTGAAAAACCAACG
>JASJGP010000370.1:0-4083 GCA_033791485.1 Desulfobacterales bacterium
AATCATGGGCACTGCCGCCTGTCAGGGTGCCGATGGATTCCATTTTTTGAGATTGTCGAAGGCTCTCTTCTGTCCTTTTTATTTGAGTAATGTCACGAAAAATTGTTAACTTTGAAGAAGACTCAGCAGTATGAAATATGGGTGAGTTGGTTACGGAATAATAACGATTATCCTTTGGGTCAGCAATTTCATAATCCAAAACCTGTCCTTTTTGAACTTGATCAAATACACACCAGGAACACTTTTCATCCCTATTGTATATGACTTGATGGCAAATCTCGCCTGTGGCATCTCTGCCGACCCTGTCAATCATGGTAGGGTTCATATATTCAATGCATAATTCAGAAGAACAGATATAGGCAGCGTCCTTCATTGATGTCATCATGGAACGGTATTTTTCTTCACTTTCCAATAATGCCAGCTCTTTTGTTTTAAGATAGGTGATGTCCAGCGCCGTAAACGTCACCCCTTTTGATAAATCGTTTAAATCAATAGGCGTTGAACTCAATAAAACGTCAATGATTTTCCCATCCTTTGTTTGCAGTTTCGTTTCAACGGTTCCCGTTCCTTTTTTGCTGATCTGTATATATTTTTCTTCGCCGACATATTCAAATTCTTCGTCTGACGGATAAAACATCCTTGCACTTTGCCCTATCAACTCATCTCTTGAGTATCCAACCATTTCAGAGAAACGATCATTCATCTGGCAAATAACTCTGTCACGGATCAGGCCGATTCCGGTTGGAGCAGCTCTGAATATACTTTTTAATTCCTGCTCGCTTAGTTTCAATGCATCTTCAGCCTGCTTGCGCTCGGTGATATCAATGACCGCAAGATGATATTCCATAAGCTCGCCTGAATTATGGAATGAGGTGGAACTTTCCAGCCGGACATCAATAATGGGGCCCTCTTTTTTTCCCATACGAAGTTCACAAAACTGTGATGTTACTTTCTCCTTAAGACGCTTTGTGTAACGATGATAAATATCTTGATCTTCAGGAATAATAAAAGCAGACAACGGCTGATTGATAAGAGATCCTCTTTCCCTTGACAGCATATCAGCAAGGGTCAGATTGGTAGTAAGGATCAGTCCCTTTGAGCCAAGGGTAACATACCCCGCCGGTGATAAATCGTAAAGTTGAGTATTGCGTATTTTGGATTTCATGAGCTCTTGCTGTGAGCGGCGCAGTTCCTCATTTTGCAGCTCAAGCTCTATCTGGTATGTCTGAAGTTCATTGATGATCAGGAGAGGGTCATCATCAAAAGCACCCCCTTTGGTTTTTCCCTTGGCTGCCAGTAATTTTTCAGCTTGCCTCCGCAACTCAAGGAATTTGTCCTGTGATGCTCTGTTTGAAATCATGCCAAATCCTTTTATCTTGGGTTCTTCTAAATATAACACATCAATCTAACTTTAATAGTTTTATTTAACACTTTAAAATTCAGACAATTTTCCCAGGTCTCTTTCTGTTGTGGCAATGCCTTCGGGGTTACCTTGTTCATCTTTCAATAAGGTTACCGTCAGCCATACATCAAGTATATTACCTTTTTTTGTCAGTCTCTGGGTTTTAAATGATTTGATATCCTCGCCCTCTAATATTTTTTTTATGAAAGCCTTTGCATTCTTTTTTCCTTCTTTTGGAACAACCTGTTCGATATTCATTTTTATGGCTTCTTTTTGGGAATAGCCATACAATTGTTCAGCCCCATAGTTCCAGGCGGTTATGTTACCCAAAGCGTCCTGCAGCGTTATGGCATCGTTTGAATCTGTAACTATTGTTGCCAATCTTCTGAGTTGAATTTCCTTTATTTTAAATTCAGTAATATCCAAAAAGATGATGACCACCCCGTCAATGACATTTTGTATCGTTCGATAGGGCACTATGCGTAATGTATAAATCTTATTATCTGTGGATTGCACTTCTTTTTCTATTATCACCAGGTTATCGAGAACCTTTTGTGCCAAATCAGCAATCTGGATGTCTTGAATCTGGGTGGCAAAATGGCTGATGGGTCTTCCGATATCTATTTCGCTTAAAGGAATTAATTGTGTAGCAAGTAGGGTAAATCGCATGATATTAAGGTCGATATCCAGGAAAATCGTTGCAACCTGGGTTGAATCCAAAAAGTTTTTCATATCATCGGTGGTCTTTGACAGTTCCTCAATCCGACTTTGCAACTCAGCCGTAACCGTGGCAGACTCTTCGTTAAGTGACTGAAGTTCTTCTTTAGAGGTTTCCAGCTCTTCGTTGGTGGACTGCAATTCTTCGTTGGTGGACTGAAGTTCTTCATTGGTGGATTTGAGTTCTTCATTGGATGTTTCCAGCTCTTCAATCGTAGTCTGTAGATTTTCCTTGGTATATTGCAGTTCCTGCTCAACGTTTATCCGGTCTTTATTCTTTGGCTGCTGCCCCAATTTTCCTTTGCCGGTTGTCTTTAATGACTCTTTAAATGCAACCATTACCAAACCACTCATGGCGCCCCATTCCTGCAACGGTTTGACAATAAGATCCACAATGATAAAATTACCGTTTTCACCAATTTCTATTCCGTTTTGAATAATTTGCTGTTTGCTGGTAATGGCCTTGCGCAGAATTGCAGCCAAAGCAACCTTGAGCCCTGGTCTGGCCATTTCTATGATATTAACACTGACCTTTCCGATAGCGGGCTCTAAATATCTACCGGTTCGGCCATGAATATAAATAATATTATTTTTTTCATCAATAATGGCGCAAGGCGGTGTATCGCTCTGTTCGAGAATAGTTTCCACCAACTTCAAGCTGTTGATATCGTTGGAACGGCTTTCAGCCTTTTTACTTGTTTGCCCTTCGAGTTTTTCAAGCAGGGGGGGGACAGAAAACACCGGGACAAAATGGGCACCATTTGTAGTGGCCTGACGCTTGAATATGTTCCATTTTTTGTCTTGTATTTCAAAAAACTCCGATGCCTGACCAATGGATTCGGAAGATCCTAAAAATAGCAGACCCTCTTCTTTGAGGCTGTAATGAAAAATCGGCCATACCTGTTTCTGAAGCTTTGGTCCAAAATAAATCAACAGATTTCGACAGGAGAGAATATCAAGTTTTGTAAATGGCGGATCTTTGATCAGGTTCTGGGAGGCAAAGATCAGCATCTCCCTGATTGATTTTTTCACTTTGAAATGATTGTCTTCTTTTATAAAATATTTTTTTAACCGTTCCGTTGATATATCGGCTGATATACTCAAAGGATAAAAACCTGAACGGGCTAAGTTAACAGCGTCTTCATCAATGTCTGTACCAAAAATCTGGACATCAAAATGTTGACCGAGCTGCTCCATACATTCCTGGATAAGAATAGCGATAGAATAGGCTTCCTCACCACTGCTGCAACCTGCCACCCACACTCTGACCCTGTAACCATAAGGTTTTCCTTTTAACACGCAGGATAATAAATTGTTTTTTAGGTTATCAAAGGCTTCTGGATCTCTGAAAAAACTGGTCACCCTGATCAGTAAATCCTTAAATAGGACCTGGATTTCCCGCTCACTTTTATTTAAGAAGTTCACATAATCTTTAACACTATCAATCTGGTGGACATGCATCCGTCTTTCAATACGACGGCATATGGTGTTTTTCTTATAATGGGAGAAATCATGATTGGTCTGGGATCGCAACAGGATGAATATTTTATTCAATGATTTTTGAAATTGATCCTCACTCGTTTCAATCTTGATTTCTTTTTTGATAATGGCATGTTGGGTATATTTTATGAGTTGATCCGGCATATCTTCGATTGGCAGAACATAATCGACAAGTCCTGTTGAAATGGCACTTCGCGGCATACCGTCATATTTTGCAGAATCTTCACTCTGCACCATGACCATGCCAAGATTATCTTTGATTGCCTTGACACCCAGCGTGCCGTCTGTGCCGGTGCCTGACAGAATCATGCAGGTAGCATTAGATCCCTGGTCTTGCGCCAGAGATCTGAAAAAATTATCAATAGGGAGATTAAACCCGCGAGGCTTTGAAAGGTCCATGAGAAACAGGCTGCCGTTTAAAATACTCAGATTTTTATTGGGTGGAATCACATAGATATGATCTG
>JASJGP010000371.1:0-3357 GCA_033791485.1 Desulfobacterales bacterium
CTAATATAACAACCGCTTTAAAGCAAGGGTAAATAATTCAGGATCATCTCGTCGATTGATTAGGATTCCAGGCCCGCCCTGTCGCGACGCGATGATTAATTAGGTATAGTTTATGTCTCATAATGATGATAGTATTTTGACAATAAATTAAGGCTGACCGTTCTGGGCCAGGGGTTCAAGTGCAATACATCGGCAATCTTAGAATTTTTCAAAACCCGATTACAGATACCGGCTGATGGCTATAACGCTTTTTCATTTATTTTCACTTGAGTTGTATGCGGATTTTCTCTTTCCCAAACTCTACAATATCACCTGAAACAATCTTTTTTCGTTTTCTGGTTTCTATCTTTCCATTTACTAAAACCCGACCTTCAGCGATTACAGACTTCGCTTCACCGCCACTAGAAACCATGCTTTCCAATTTCAGGATTTTACAGAGCTCAATAGGTTCCTTTAAAATTTCAACTTTTCTCATTTTATAAACTGTTCATCCTCAATGTAATTCGAATATGTATAACGGTAAGTTGTGAGGTGAGGAACCGAGTCCGTCACCAGCAATAGGTTACTCTTGCATCTCTTTTATTCCTTCGTTGATATTTGGGTATTTCAGAACAGGTAACAGTTCTTTCCTGAAGCGAGATGTGTCCCCATATTATGGTACCCTGCCAATATCAATAAGCTTCCATCCATCGGGCGCGCTATGCCGGCTGCTCTAGTGGTTTGTTATGTACCCAACCTTTTTTTTGCCACTACTTTAGCCAATGCTCGTGTATTGCAAACCCGCTTTTTGATTTAAAATGAGAGGCCAACTGTGGGAAAAAATAATTAAAGTCTATTTCAATTGCATTAATTTGGCTTTCCAAAACTGGTAAATAGCCTGATGTGGTTTCTTTAGCCAATATTCGACTTGATAGCCGATTATCTAGATGTTTAAAAGCCTCTTGCAACCCCTCAAAAGTTGAATACCTCGAAAGCACATTGTACTTAATAATACGCTCTACAAAGTCTCTGGCCTCTTTGGGGTAGCTGGTAATTTCTTGTTCTGAATTTCGGTAGAACTGACTAATGAATGATTCAACATTAATGTTTGTGTATTGCTCCCAATTTTTCATTAGCAAATAATCATAAGCAATATCTATAACAACGCCTTTTAAATACCCCTTTTTCCCGAGCCTAGATTTACTTTTTTGTACATGCTCGTTAGAATCTGTGAAAGCATCAATACTCCCGTGCATTTTGAAACCATCATGGACCAGTGAATTGGATCCAGGCCATACTTTTCCTTTTAACGGATCTGCCAATAAATTTCCAAGCTGATAATCAATTGATTTCTTTGATACTAATATATGAGCTAACCAGTTCATTTAAATTACCGTTTCGAAGTTTCCGCGGCACATAACGCCGAGCTGAGGGGGTGGGAAACGATATCCCAAAGTCTATTAAAAAAAGTATAAAACTATTGCCAGGCATGACTTTGAAAAAAGCCTCGGCTTTTCCCGCTCCTTCTCCAGCGTGTTGCTGGCAATCTTCTTATTCGCGCCAGTGTTCTGGTTTATTCAACATATCTGCACAGATGATCTTTCCACTTATATTCCCAATAACTCCTGGCTTGAGTTCTTGAACCATCCAAGCGCCAGCGTCCTTTTCCTGAATCGGGTATGGTGCTTCAAATCCAAGCGCACCTGCTGGTTTGAATCCATAGCGAGGATAGAACCCCGGATGACCTAACACAAATACAAGATCGACTTTTGACTTGGATAATTCCTGCAAACCTTCCTTGATGAGTTTACCACCAATACCTTTATCTTGCGCATGAGGCAGGATCGCAAGAGGTGCAAGTATCATAGCTGATATGGAATTTTCGTTTCCAGTTATCAATGCCTTTGTAAAAAGGATATGTCCCACCGCATCCCCATTATCAGTGGCAAGCAATGATAAAAGTGGTTTAGCACTATCATCTCGCAGTAAACTGTTTACAAGGTTTGATTCCTTGTCATACCCGAAGGCTTCTTTTTGTATACGAAGTACATCCTTTAAGTCTGAATCTGAGGTTTTTTTTATTATCAGGTTATTCTCCATCGATGGTATATTCCCAACATAAATTAGACGGCCTAATAGCCGTATTTAATTACGGCTAATCGCCATTATAAAATTAGAAAGTATCAATAATACTATAAATTAAGGTAATTGATTAAGTTTTGGCATCTATGATAATGGTGCCCTATGGACTTAAACAAATATCACAAGCTGATTAAAAGCGAAAAAGAACTTCTTCAAAATTCTTAACTTTTCCTCCGTCAAAGTCGATCCCTTCATCTTTGAGCATTTTTATTTTTTTCTGTATCGCAGTTCCCGATGTCTTTCCTTGAAATCCTCCAATCCGACCGGATGTGGCAATAACCCGGTGTCAGGGAACCTCGGGCGCATAGGGATTTCTTTTCATTACCTGCCCGACCCCCCGATATGCTCTGGTTCCCAGGGCGTGGGCAATTTCTTTATATGTCGTTACGCGCCCTTTAGGCACCTTCCTTAAAAGATCGTATGCTTTATCGGCAAAGGTTTTCACTTCTTCCCCCTCTCTTTGTATGTATAAAAAAGAGATTTAGCTCCCTTTAGGCTACATTTTTGATACTTGTGATATGCGTTAGCAGCTCTCAGGCGGATTTTTTCACCATTTTCGTTGTTTGCCCAGCCATCTATAGCTGCTTTTAATGTATAAGCTTCTGGTGCCATAAAGCCTGTAGTTAGCAATATGTATATTCCGCTTGATTCCGGCCACTAATTCCGCTCCATTTCGGCCACCCATTCCGGAGCATTCCGGCCACCTGTTCCGGTACATTCCGGCCACCTTATAATACAATATAATTTTTAGCGACGCTGGATAATTTAACTTTTAATCTTAGTGTCTTCCTTAACTTATATAAAGGAGGACATAATGGCAAAAGAAAGATTATCTATGCGAAAAATAAAAGAGATTTTACGGCTCAAGTATGAATGCCATCTCACTGACAGGCAAATAGCAAAAAGCTGTTCTGTAGCTCGAAGCACAGTTGCGAACTATCTTAGCAAGACTAAATCAGCAGCGTTGAAATGGCCGGTTCCTGAAAATCTTAGCGATACGGATATTTATAACCGGATGTATAAAAGCAGGGGCAACAGGTCCGGTATTAAACGCAACATGCCCCCTATGGAGTATATCCATAATGAATTAAAGAAAAAAAGCGTTACTCTTCAGCTTTTGTGGTACGAGTATAAACAGAACAACCCGGACGGCTATCAGTTCAGTTATTTTTGTGAGCTGTACCAGAAATGGGCTAAAAAGCTGGATATCGCTTTAAGGCAAAGGCATAATGCCGG
>JASJGP010000372.1:0-2625 GCA_033791485.1 Desulfobacterales bacterium
ACCGAAAAAAACATAGACAGCCTTCCTGTTGTTCAGGACGACGATCCGGGTATTCTTATTGGGATGCTGAGAAGAAGAGAGGTTATTTCATTTTACAATGAGCAGGTGCAGAAAATGAAGATGAGAAATAATTAACCCGACAGAGCAACTTGCCAGCTTTAATTAGAAGCAGCTTTTTTTGTGTGATGCGATATTGTTGCGGGTTACGGGTTGCGCGTTTCGTGTTATTAATCGGAACGTTCGTCTGGATTTTAGACCCGCAACTCGTAACACGTATCACTTACGTGATAACCAAACAAACAAGTTAAAAAAGGCGCATTATGGTTAGTGATTAATGTCGTTGTAAGGTTAATATTTCACATTCATTAAAAATAAACCCTGCGGTGGGGCAGTTGCTCCGGCCATGGAGCGATTCTTTGAAAGAAGTATTTCCTTAAAATTGTCAGACGTAATTTTACCAAGTCCAACATCCACAAGAGTCCCGACAATATTACGTACCATAAACCGCAAAAAACCATCCGCTTCTATTTCAAAAACGATAAGCCTGTTTTCCTGTTCAACAATATCTGCTTTCATAACACACCTTGTTGTATGAGACCGTGGGCTGCCTGTCCCTTCAAAGGCCTTGAAGTCGTGGGAGCCGGTGATGTGACCGGCTGCATGGTGCATGGAAACAAGATCAAGGGTTTTTCGTATAAACCAGGCATATTGCCGGTTTATGGCAGCAGGGAGGTTGCGATTTAATATCCGGTAGTTGTAGATTTTACTTTTAGCATCAAAACGTGAATGAAAATTTTCATCAACAATGTCGCATGAGATAATAACAATATCATCTTTGGTAAGACTGTTGAGCCCGTTTTCGAAGGCTTGGGGAGAAAGGTCGGTATCGCAATTAAAATTTGCTACCTGCCCAAGAGCATGTACGCCTGCATCGGTTCTTCCGGAAGCAGTCAAGACGGTCTTTTTACCTGTCATGGTGAGAAGAGCTTTTTCGATTTCTTCCTGAATCGTATGCTCATTTTTTTGTCTCTGCCAGCCATGATAGGAAGTTCCGTCGTATTCGATTATTATTTTAAAATTTTTCAACATATTTTGGTTACTTTAAATATTTTGCTTTTTGTCGAAGGATATTATAGATATAAACATGAAATCAATACAAAGTTTGTAAACATTAAGATAACTAAGTTCACAGATATACAGGTAGAAATATGGAGAATGTAGCTTGCAAAGGGTTCAAGGCGGCAGGGGTTGCTTCAGGGCTTAAAAAAAACGGTGGGAAGGATCTTGGGCTGATTTATTCTGAGGTTCCGGCAATTGTTGCAGGAGTATTTACAAAAAACCTGGTTCAGGCAGCTCCGGTTTTGCTTGACAGGGAACGAATAAAAACGGGCAAATGCCAGGCGGTTATCGTAAACAGCGGTAATGCTAATTGCTGCACAGGCGATCAGGGAATGCGTGATGCTATTGCAATGGCAAGGTTTTCGGCATCCGGGTTGAAAATATCCGAAGACCTGGTCCTAGTGGCATCAACTGGTGTTATCGGTCAACCTCTTGACACAGGAAAAATTGAAGTTGCAATGCCTGACCTCATAAAAGCCGCCGTACCTGAAGGTTTGTATGATATTGCAGAAGCAATAATGACGACTGATACAGTGCCTAAAGTTGTAACACGGCAGGGAGTGATTGAAGGGATACCATACAAAGTAACAGGTGTCGCAAAAGGTTCCGGGATGATTCGTCCGGACATGGCTACCATGCTGTGTTTTGTGGTGAGTGATATAAAAATTTCCCATGATTTATTGACGGAGGCACTTGTAGCTGCAACGGATAAATCTTTTAATAAAATTACTGTTGATGGCGATACAAGTACAAACGATACGGTACTTGTTCTTGCTAATGGTTTGTCAGGTGCAACTGTCAAAAATCTGGTTCATAAGGAATCTTTTCAAATTGTGCTGGATGGGGTTTTGACAGATCTTGCCAAAATGGTTGTTAAAGACGGAGAAGGTGCGACAAAGCTTGTTGAGATTATTGTCAGGGGCGCTCTGACTGATAAGGACGCATACAAAATTGCAGATACGGTTTCTAATTCAAATCTTGTAAAGACTGCTCTTTTCGGAGAGGACGCCAACTGGGGTAGGATACTCGCTGCAGCGGGCAGAGCAGGGGTTAAGATAGACCCGTACAAAGCTAATATCTTTTTCGATGACGTTATGATAGCAAAAAACGGTATGTGGTGCGGAGAAAAGGCCGAGACAGAGGCTGCAAAGATTCTCAAAAGAGACGAGTTTAATATCTCCGTTGATTTGAATATGGGGCAGGGATCGGCGTCTGTCCTTACATGCGATTTTTCCATTGACTATGTGAAGATAAATGCGGACTACAGAAGCTGAGAAACCTTTTAATATTTAAATGGGACACGGATTAACACAGATTTTCAGGATATTAAAAATTGATGGGTTCATAAAAAGTCACAATTTCGTCACTCCGGCGAAAGCCGGAGTGACGAAACAATTGAAATGATTGGATTACGGCTTTCGCCTGAATTACAAAAAAGATATTTTAAGACTTTTTAAGAGTCCATCAAAATTTATAAGTGTTTTTATGTGAAAATCAGTGAGATAG
>JASJGP010000373.1:0-3918 GCA_033791485.1 Desulfobacterales bacterium
GAACCTTTTCGGTTCGGATGTCACTGTTTATCACCCTAAATCATTCATTCTCACTTTAATTAGACACAATTCGAACTTTTAAAAAATTGTGAATTACTATTTGAAACTCAATATTTTTTAATTTGGGGCATATGAATCGCATACCCCTTTGATGGTAAGATAGGGCATCAAAGATTATCCGCCTGCATGGTACTCGTGGGAGGAACCGCCGCATTCGTAATCGGCACCCTCTTCATCGATCATTCTCGAAGCGTCCAAAAGAATTTCCATTAGAGAGCCGATCTTAGGAGCATCTAATTCGTCTTCAGGTAAATCGGGACTAAACGTAAATCGGCCTTCTCTTTCCTTCAAAATTTCAAAAACAGCTTCTTTTCCGGCTTTACTACAATAGTCTGCCCGAATTAGATTGCCGCTTTTTATGAGCAATTGGGCTGAGCCCTTTGGAAGAGTTAATGTCAGCACACCGCTTTTCTGAGATAATTCGAGTGCTTGCAGCAATTCTATGGCAGACAGTTGCGATAAGTCACCCGACATACCGGATGTGTTCTCTTCAATTCTCTGGACATTTGATTCCGCCAACCTTTTGGTCAATAACTTGGCCAGGTACATTTGAACGGATGGAAATTTATTGATTATTTCTTTGAAATCTGGCCCCTGTATAGCCACAATGCTGGCAGCCTCCACCACTTTTATCGTGGCACCGACAGGATCACCGCTGATCAAGCTCATCTCTCCAAAAACGTCACTTTTAGAAAGCCTGGAAAGACAAATCCCGCTGTCATCCAAGACCTCGGCCGTGCCGGACAGCAGAATATAAAAATTTTGGGCCGGCGCTCCTTTTCTCAATACAATCGCTCCTTTGGGATACCTTTTAATTTTGAGAAGAGGAACAATATCCCTGATATTGAACTCGTCTATCGATTCGAATATGGAAAAATTGCTTAACAGGCTCGCTATGAGGTCGTTTTTCTCAGAAACGCTTTCTGGGATGGAATTCACAGTAAAGCGATTTTTATTTCCCATCTGCATCCGAATAAGTCCGCTGCACCCGCTGCAATCCATTTCGACCCAAGGAATTTTATCGATATTTTTATATTGGACCAGAACATTGGTGAGATCACCGATAAGAATACGACAGGTAGTCCTGTGATTTGGAAACCTCACAATTGCTGTCGAGATAAACGTTTGTTCTCTATCAAGTTCCAAGGACAGTGCATTACCAGACAATTTGAATTCATCATCTGCCTTGTAAAATGGACAGTTGGTTTCCTCAACTACTTTGAAAACAATTTCGGTAGAACTCATTTTATTCCTTCAGACTGAAATTAATTTAATACGAATTGATTAAAACCCTCCATATCTTCAAGAACCTTCCCAGCACCAAGAACTGCTGTGGATGAGGGATTCTCCGGAACGGTAATCACCAGACCGATTTCCTTGCTTAGCAGTTGATCTAAATTGCTCAATAATGCCCCGCCGCCGGTGAGCAGGATTCCTTTGTCGAGTACGTCGGCCGCCAGTTCTGGAGGAAGTTCTTCTAGAACGGATCGCACCGTCTGCAAGATGGCGCCGATCTCTACGGATATCGCTTCTCGAATATCTTTTGGACCGATCTTAATGACTTTGGGGATACCCGAGGTGAGATGGCGTCCCTTCACCTCCATTGTTTTTTCCCCCTTCGGATTCGGACAGGCATTTCCGATAGTGGTTTTTATTTTTTCAGCTGAGAGGTTTCCGATCAGGAGATCGTATTTACGCTTAATGAAGTTTTTAATGGCGGTATTCATGCGGCAACCACCGCCTGAAATCGTGCCAATTTTCGCTGCCTAAACCCTACCTTGATAAAATGTTTCAACATTGCACAACCGGCCTCGAAATTCTCGATGATACCATCTCGTATGGGGTGAACTACTTCGATTTTAGTGGGTGTTTTTGCCAGCATATTCCCGGCCTCTTCTCCGACAGCGACTTCGCGCGGTCGCGAATTGCCGTTCATGCCCACGGCTACGACCGAGGGCTCGTTGATGACGATTCCCTTTTTTGCGGTATAGAGCAGTGTGCGGTCCGTTCCGGGATCAATCGCCAGGCGATCCGCAAATATGTTTATGTGCCCGAGCATACTGATCGATATAAGCAATAAAGGTGCCAATTCGATATTTTAAATAATCTTTTGAAATTACAGCGTATTGGGGATTTATAACGTTCAAATGCAATTGCTTGATTAGGTTTTTATAGACAGCTAAATACAATATTGTAACTAAAATGCCTTGTTTATAAGTTCTGGTTTGATATCTGTATTTTTGACAGAGTTGAGTTTAGGGCAAAAGCCGGCTCTGAAATCGCACCAAATTTCGTTCCGATTCTTTGGATATCACAACTTTGCCCAAACCGTTGTTATTCTCAATGTATCTGTCTTTTTTACGCAAAGCCCCGACCACAATATGTTGATATTCGCGATATATTATTTTCTATGATGGCGAAAATTTGCATTCTTAGCTGACTTGTTATATATATTAGCGAACTTAATGTTCCTTCATGATTCTTTTACTAAAATCTTTCAAATTTAAGAATACCATTCTGTATTGTTAAAAATGACGGGATTAAACCATAATGCGAGGATACTGGAGTTCATGTGCCTGCTCTGGTAATTTCGGTTACCTATTACGATGGTTGGTTCGGCTCCGGAATGGGTAGCCGCTTTCAGACAGAATTGCTGGCCGATGTCGTCTATAATATGAAGTTCACGAAAACGAAAATTTTAATGAAAAATCACTTGTAGGACACATACACTGAGAGTCTTTTAATGGTTAAAAATTTTAAAATATTTTTATTTGCTGCAATACCCTCAGTAGTCATGTCGGTCATTTTGCTTCTCTTATACCCTCTTTTTCTATACCCAGAATTCACAAAGGAGATTGTTAAGGAAGCACAAAAAGATTCACAGAGGGTAGCTGCATATTTCATAAAAGAATATTACCCTGCTATATCATTAATCGTTAAAAGTGTTCCCAGTGACCTTGAAGCAGCCATACAACAAGACATAGATATTTTCAATCTTTGGAAGGTTAGATTCTTCAATCCTAGTGGGGTAATATTATATTCTAGTGAAAAGGCTGAGATTGGAAATATAAATAAAAAACCGTATTTTGTGGAATTGGTTGCTAAAGGACAAATATTTGCAAATATGGTTAAAAAGGAAGGAGAAACCGAAGACGGTGTGCCCACCCCTTATGATGTTGTTGAAACGTATATCCCTATTATGTCAGAGAATACATTCAACGGTGCTATTGAAGTTTATGTCAACGTTACTGAACAAATGCAACGGCTCAAGGCACTATTCTGGCGTTCTTACATTATTTTTTCAATAGTTATCTGTATTTTGCTAACTCTAATCGTTGTTTTTTCTTTCAGGATGGATAAAGCAGCAAAGGAGCGTGAAAATATTATTTTAGAACTCCAAGATGCTCTTGCAGAAGTGATAACTTTACGGGGTGTTATTCCAATTTGCTCTTCCTGCAAAAAAGTCCGTGATGATAAAGGATATTGGAACCAGATAGAATCTTATATCAGAGATCGTTCTGAAGCTGATTTTAGCCATAGTATTTGCCCTGAGTGCGCAAAAGAACTTTATCCCGATTTGAAAATTTCTGACTGAACAAGAATTTTAGTTTAATTATCCTAAGCCATTTCTGTCCGGTTAGTGTAGTAAAAAGAATAGGCCTGAATCTCACTTTTTGCTATAATGGGTTTGTCTACAACTCATTAAAATCAAAAGGAGATTCAATCGATGAACTCAAGAGCCAAAGACCTATACCATTTTGGCGCATTGCAACGATGGGCCATGCGGAAGTGCAAAAAGTTACGTCACCGCAGACGCAGAGCCTTTTAATGCCTTGAGTGTTTGCTGGACTTTGATCC
>JASJGP010000374.1:0-4622 GCA_033791485.1 Desulfobacterales bacterium
TCATTCATTTCTGACAGATTAATCTCCGTTTCGCCCGTTTTATCAAATATTAAAGCGCGATTTTGAAAATCCTGCGCGTCAATTTTCTCCTTAATCCATTTGATCCAGTTTTCTCTTTGAGACGAGATAATGGTATCAAAGTTTTTAGATTGATCAAAACGGGCTAAGGCATCATCCTTTATCCAGACACAATAATTACTCTTTTTTATACTTTTTTCGGAAACAACAAAAAAATATCGAAACGTTGGGCTTCCGGGTTTTAATCCTTCTTGAGTCTCATAATTTTTATATGTCCATTTTTTCTGCATTTTTTCCTCCGTTTAATGATAGATTATCAAATTGATTAGAAGTATTTTCTTAATATTGAAAGTATAAGCATTAAATAAAATAAACAAAGGGTGCTTATACAATTCATATATCAAAAGGTTCGCATAAATACAGGTGTTTTGACCCATACTATAACAGATATATATAATAAAGTCCGGTGAAAAAATTTCTATTGGACGAGAAGATGATCACACGATTACCTGAAATGCTTTTAAGTCCCGTGCACGTTCACGGTAAAATGGTGTTGTTAGAAGTGGTTTCTAAACTGGCTGTATTTTCTGATCCATATTTTACATATACGTAAAGAAGGTGACAAAATGCATAAAAGATTCTATAGTGAGATAAAAACAATATGATAAGGAGTTAAAATGTTCGCAAACCCAACACTTGAAATTTTTTCCGATTATATATGACCCTGGTGCTATTTCATTACCGGGAGTATTGAACAGCTAAAGAAAAAATATGCCATTGAAATAAAATGGCGTGCATTTCCCCTTCATCCGGACACCCCAAAAGAGGGGCTCACCCTTGAACAGCTTTTTGCCGGTTCACCGGTGGATATTGATCTCATGATGCAGAATTTGAAAAAAACATCGGCAGAGCTTGGTTTGCCGCTGGGTAATCGGCAGAAGACCTATAACAGCCGCCTGGCCCAGGAGCTGGGAAAATGGGCTGAAACAAAGAATGCCGGGGATGCATTTCATGCAGAGGCATTTAAGGTTTATTTTGTAGACGGGAAGAACATTGCTAAATTGCCGGTTCTCCTCGACTTGGCAGAATTTGCAGGGCTTAACCGGGAAAAAGCCAAATCTGTTATTTTAAACCGGACGTTTAAAAAGGCGGTGGACGAGGACTGGTCTCTCTCTTGGAAAAATGGCATCAAGGCAGTACCGACTTTTATCATGATTAATGATCAACTGGTTGGTGCGCAAAGTTACAGCACCCTGGAGAGATTGTTAATTTCAAATGGGGTGAAAAAGAGATAATGAGTGGAAAAAAATGATGGGAACGATTCACTATTCAAGAGCTTACAACTAAAAGCCAAGAACTACCACATTCGATTATGGACTTGCGCAATGAAGGAAAAGATTACATCCGGAATTAATAGAGATAAAAGCCGGTTTAAGGCCGGGCTCCCATATATTCTGCTGGTGATCGCGCCGCTATGCTGGGCCGGCAATATGGTACTGGCACGTGGTGTGGCTGAGATCATTCCCCCTGTCAGCCTCGCGTTCTGGAGATGGACCATTGCCTTTATCATCCTGCTCCCTCTTGTCTGGAAATACGCGAAACAGGATTGGGGTCTTATGATCTTACATTGGAAAATGATGATATTTTTGTCCCTGACCGGAATCAGTCTTTTTAACGTACTCCTTTATACCGCGTTTCACACAACCACGGCCATTAACGGCGCTTTGATCCAGGCGGCCATGCCGGCTACGATCATTCTGATATCCGTCATGTTCTTCAATGACAAAATCAACCGGATCCAGGTGGCGGGTGTCAGCCTGTGTGTAATCGGGGCTGCCCTGGTGGTATTGCGCGGAAAATTTTCCAATTTTCTGAGTCTGTCTTTTACACAGGGTGACCTGTTAATGATCATTGCTGTAATTTTTTATGCGCTCTATTCCGCCTGCCTGCGTAAAAGGCCTAAAATACATCCGCTGAGTTTCCTGGTATATACATTCGGTATCGGGGCGCTCTTCTTATTACCTTTTTATCTTGTGGAAATGATATATATTGACGCGTATAAAATGAATATAAATTTTGTTTTCAGCATATTATATGTTGCAATATTTCCATCGATTGTGGCTTATTTCAGCTGGAACCGGGGTGTAGAGATGATTGGAGCAAATCGTGGAGGGTTGTTTATTAATCTGATTCCTGTATTTGCATCATTAATGGCAATTATCTTGCTCAATGAATCATTGATGATATTCCATGTCGTCGGAATGGTACTGATCTTCACGGGTATGATTTTGTTTAACCGCTATTCAACAGGTAGATGACCTTTTTTACGGCGCCATCAAGTTTAGCATTGTTACATACAAGAGCTTTTGATATAGAACTTTTCAAATTACTTCTATTTTTGAAATTCTCAATGGGCCTTCCTCATAACGTGCATATTGAACACGTTCGTCGATATTGCCCTGAAGGATCTTATGGGCAAAGATAAATTTAACAACGATAAAGACCCTCACCGGTGGATGATTTTTTTTACAATCTGTATTGTATACTTTTTTGTATATTTCCATCGTGTTTCAACATCTGTTATTGTATCAGATCTGCTTAAAGCGTTTCATACAAACGCATCGGCTCTGGGTTTCATGTCTTCCATGTATTTTTATCTCTACGCTTTTGAACAGCCGCTCGTGGGATATCTGTCGGACAGAATCGGGCCGCGGCGGGTTATCGCTTACTGGTCTTTGGTGGCTGTGGCCGGGTGCTTTCTTTTCGGAATGGCACCGGACATCGGCTGGGCATCCATAGCAAGAGCGTTGATCGGCATCGGTGTCGGTGGGGTGTACATACCGGCAATAAAAGCCTTTTCCCTTTGGTTCAGGAAAAAAGAGTTTGCCACTATGATCGGCCTGTTAATGTCCGTGGGGAATTTTGGTGCCCTGATCGCCACCACGCCCCTGGCATGGGCATCGGAAACCTTGGGCTGGCGGCCGACATTTTTTTTAATTGGCGGGATTACTCTTTTATTTGCGTTTGTTGTACTGATGTTCACCCGGGACCATGAATCTTTGAATCACCCGATTGAAGAAGAATCGGATTCAGTCAATTTGAATCGGCCCGGGACAAAGACACAGATTGGCCGGATACTTGCTTCCGGTCAATTCTGGATCATCGCAATGATTTTTTTTGGTATTTACGGCACACTTGTTACTCTGCAGGGACTCTGGGCCACACCGTTTCTCATGGCAGTATTGGGTATTGATCGTATCCTTGCCAGCAAACTGAATATGCTAATCCCTGTTGGTGTAATTATTGGTTCGCCTTTGTTTGGCTGGTTGGCTGATCGATTTTCGTTGGACAAGCGTAAAACACTGACCACAATTCTTGGAGTATACAACCTGACTTGGATCGGCGTTGTTTTCTTCTTCAATGATCTGGGGATTACCGGGCTTTCCCTGGTGCTGCTGATTATGGGTATTGTCACGGGCGGATTTATCAGTATACTCTGGGGGATTGTCGGGGATATTACACCTTCAAAAATTTTAGGCCTGACATCCGGTGTGCTCAATCCAGCGCCGTTTCTCGGTGTTGCGATTTTTCAGGTTCTTACCGGTGCCATCCTGAATCATTCTGATCGGGTGGGTGACATGTACTCCATCGCAGGTTTTAAAAATGCTTTCTTACTATGCCTTATCTGTTCAATCGTATGCATGGGTTTTTCTATACTAATCCGCAGACCTGAATCTTCATAATCTCCTTCCGGCAAAGCCAATCTAAGGTTTATTTCCCCGCATTGACTTTTAAGACAATCAGCCCTTCTTTTCTGTGGGGCAGCTAATAACTGCCGGCCATCAAAGTATTTGCTTTTAACACCATTAAAAGATATAATTATTATAACAACCACTTAACTGGGGAAGACTGCTGATTCTAAAGAGAATTTGTACACGTTGCGGAAACCCGGTGGCCCGTGTTATAGAAAACAAGTAGAATCAGCAACTAAGAGTCAAATTTAGACTCAATTTTTTAAAATTATCGGATTAATATGCCATGAAAACGATGAAGGCAATTGTAAAAGCAAAGCCTGAGGAAGGCTTATGGCTTCAGGATGTTCCAATTCCCGATATCAGTTATAATGAGGTGCTGATAAAAATCATTAAAACTGCAATTTGCGGGACTGATGTCCATATCTATAACTGGGACAAATGGTCACAGGAAACCATTCCCGTTCCCATGCACATTGGTCATGAATTTGTGGGAACGATTGAAAAAGTCGGTTCCCACGTGGTCGATTTTAAGCCGGGAGACCTGGTTTCAGGCGAAGGCCACCTGGTTTGCGGCCGTTGCAGGAACTGCCTGGCCGGGCGACGACACTTATGCATGAATACCAAAGGGGTGGGTGTAAACAGACCGGGTGCTTATGCCGAATATCTCTCCATACCGGTCACCAACGTCTGGTATTGTAATAAAAATATCCCCCTGGACGTGATTGCCTGTTTTGATCCCCTGGGAAATGCAACTCACACGGCTCTCTCCTTTGATGTTCTGGGAGAAGATGTCCTGATTACAGGTGCCGGTCCCATTGGATGCATGGCCGCCGCCATAGCTAAACATGC
>JASJGP010000375.1:0-3047 GCA_033791485.1 Desulfobacterales bacterium
CGACCTATACCGAAGAAGAAATTGGGGTTAATAACAAGAAGGCGTATATGAATTTTAGAGAAAAGTTTGCTGGCTTTGGAGCACAATTCATATGGTCAAGTAATGTCGTGCTAGACAATCAGGTATTATTGAAGCATAAAGTTGAATAGTTTTGCATATTTTTAAAACATAACATGTCACTTGAGCCGACAGCAATCTCCCATGTAGGTGCAAGTTTATTTTTCCTGGCACCTCTTATAATTGCACTAAAACCAGCATAGCCACGCCTCAGCTCGGCGTTGGGTGAAAAAGGGATGTGGGAATTAAATCAATGGAGAGAGTCTGGAGAAATCACTGATAAATCTAAATGCTGTTCCATAGGATCAAAATCATGATCGTCATGAAGCAATGAGATATTATTTTCAATGCAATATGTTCCGATCAATACATCAATCGTTTTTCTGACTGTTATTCCTTTTTTTCTGAGGAATCGGTAATTGGTAGCTGATCGAATAGCATTATTGTAACCACCGATTTCAATGAAATCTAATGTACTCAAAAACTCTTTAGCTTTGTTAAAATCTTTGTTGGTTCGAAAACCCTGTAGTACTTCAGTAAGTATTAAATCACCAATGAGGATTGGTTCTTTATCTAATAATTTATCAAGTACATCTGATTGCCATGTTAAATGGCCATTAAAATAGGAAATCCAAACAGAAGAATCAACAAGAATCATTTATCAGACCTCATTTCTTCGAGGTTTCCTTCCCAGCGCAATTTTCCACGCAGGGATTTGATTTTTTGTTGTTTCTTCAACTTTACCAACAATTTTAAGCCTTCTTCAACTACGGCTTTCTTAGTTTTTAAATCAGTCAGGTTCAGTGCTTCATTCATCAATTCGTCGTTGATTATGATGTTTGTTCTCATTGTCGCTCCTTTGTGTATGTTTATGAGTTATCATACACACTAACATCAAGAATTGGAAGCAATATTAACATTTAGCACCCAACAAATGCATTCAGTTGACCGCAATCGCCCTCGATTAGTACAAGTACAGCTTTTTTAACACATTTTTCTTTAATCCGGTATTGTTGCAGCGGTCACTGAAACCGGGGTTATGGTGCTTTCACTGAGAATTCAAACTTTCCAATTCAGACAATATTAAAACGAAAGCTTAAAATGGAAAACATATTCTTTATAATTGCAGGATTCATCTCCGCTGTATTCGGAATCAAGAGACCGAAGGTGGGATTATTGATTGGTATTATTGTGGTTTGTATTTTTTACTACCTCACACAGACATTTGAAATAAGAAGTCTGCTAACTTCATTGGCTATTGGGCTTCCAGTTTGTGCATGTGGTTCATTTTTAACTTCTTGGATATTTTCTGGATTTAGAGGTGGTAATCACAACACTGATCCAAGTTACGGTGTTGGATTTGGTGGTGGTAAAGGTGGAGCTCCTCCAGGTGGAATCATTCGATCTGACGAAGAAATAGAAAGTCATAAAAAGAAATAATATATTTGAATATAATCACAGAACAAATGCATAAACACGGACGACTAAGCGCCCTTGGAGTGGTGTTTTCCCAAAGCTTCGAATCAAAGATCACTGTTAATCATTTTTCGTCTACGCCGCCGATTATGCTGGTGTTCAAGGCGCCTGCGGCGCCTTGAATGCCGAGTTGAGTTTATCGCCCGCCGCAGGCACATTGAACAACGAGTTGGAATGGACATCCTTATTAGTCGCCGCTCAACTCGGCATTACAGTGAGGGTCTTGACCGGGTTACAGCATATAAAAGCGTTAAAAAGGTGATGGCCGAGGCCGGGATCTCCGGTCCGCAGGCCACACCCAAAGGATTAAGACATGGGTTTGCGCTTGCCATGCTTGAAGCTGATTCACCGGTGCCGCTTCATATCTTGCGTGACCTTTTAGGACATTCACCCACTAAAACAACTGAAAATTACGATAAGGCCGTAGGTGCAGAAAAGCACAGGATGGTTTTAAATGCTTGGGGTTAAATAATATTTTTTAAAAAAATATATGCTATACACTCTTGCTATATACATGCTTGTGCCATATACTCCATGTATATAGCGGATTGAATATAAGGAGATTGAGTTATGGATGTAGGAACCGTCTTTGTAAACAATAGAACCCAAGCGGTGAGATTACCTGTTGACAGCAGGTTCCCTGAAAATGTGAAAAAAGTGGTTGTACGTACCATCGGTAAGGATCGGGTGCTTTCACCAGTGGAGAATACATGGGACAGTTTTTTTCTTTCGGATGATGGCGTTACCGATGATTTCATGCAGGAACGTGCTTCACAAGAACAACCTGAAAGGGAATCCTTTTAATGCTGAAATACATGCTGGATACCAACATCGTTATTTATGTGATTAAACGCCGCCCAATCGAAATATTGGACATTTTCAATGCCCATGCAGGGCAGATGTGTATAAGCTCAATCACATTGGCCGAACTTTTACATGGTGTCGAAAAAAGCTCTATGGTTTCCCACAACCTACGCAAAGTCGAAGACTTTGTTTCCCGTTTGGAGGTCTTGCCCTATGACAATAATGCCGCTGCCCACTATGGGAATATCAGAGCGAATTTAGAAAAGAAAGGCACTCCTATAGGGGTCAATGATTTGCACATTGCCGGTCATACCCGAAGTGAATCTTTGATCCTGGTCACAAATAACATGAGGGAGTTTGTGAGAGTCGAAGGCTTGCGATTAGAAAACTGGATTGAATCAAAATAAGGGATTTTAAAAATGGATAATAATCTTAAATCTCCTGAAAGGGACTGGGTCAAACCTTGATTATTGCCCTTATAAATTTCAAACAAAGAAAATGTTGACGGATAAACCGCAGATTTTCACGTTGAACACAACCGCTGCGCGGCCTAAGGGGCTTTTGTTTTTCTCGCTCAATTCAATACCTTGATGAAATGTATATGCGATTACCCGGGGTTGCATTGTTATTGACAAAACTCTGTTTCCTATCTTATTATCCTGAATTCTAAGGAGATATGAATATGACTGAAGGATCAGTAATAACAGAAG
>JASJGP010000376.1:0-5519 GCA_033791485.1 Desulfobacterales bacterium
ATAGGAATTTTTAACTAGGACTAAATTAGATGATTTTTCATGGTTTTCTTGACAAAAATCCGTTCTTTTCCTACTGATGTATGAGGATGAATCATCATGAATTATCATTTTTTGATGGAGGCGTTTATGCAGATGGAAACAGAAAGAAAAGCGGTTGTGCATTTTGGGCTTAAAATGGTTGAATCCGGTCTGACCACCGGCACCGGAGGCAATCTGAGCATAATTGACCGGAATTCTGGACGGGTGGCTGTCAGCCCCAGCGGCATTGAATATGCTGCGTTGCAGCCCGAAGATGTTGTCCTCACTGATCTGGACGGAAATATTCAGGAGGGAGACTGCAAGCCATCAAGTGAGCTGGGGTTTCACCTGTCCGTTTATCGTCAGCGGCAGGATGTTCAGGCCGTGGTGCACACCCATTCTCCCTATGCCACCACCATCGCCTGTCTGGGATGGGAAATCCCGGCGGTTCATTACCTGGTGGGCTTTGCAGGGGAAAAAGTGCCCATAGCGCCCTATGCCACTTTTGTGGCTGCGGAAGAGATGGAAACGGTGCTTGAAAAATTCAAGACCTACGGGCAAAAAAGATCGTCAAATTAGCTATTATAATGTTTTGCCATAAAAATACCGGGCAGGCTGAATTTTGTGAAATCATCATGGAATTGTTTGTTATTTGAAATGACAGCATGGACACCTTCTCCCATATATAGAGTTGATACTCCGGCAGCATCTCCGATGACAAACAAATTGTCCCTGCGAAAGGCTGGATTTTTATGAAAAAGATAATAATTGTGCCCTCTGGGGTTGTGAGGCGCCTGTTTTATCAGGGAAAGGTTTATCAGCTTTTTAACAAAATCACGCCAGTGGTCCATGATGGTCCTGCCTTGTTTTTTTAATTTTAAAAATTTACCACCGATCCCGATATTCAACCAGCCGTTGCCCTTTGGCAGATACCAGGCATACCCCGGCAACCGATTCCCAAAATACCAGATGTGGCATCTATCATCCGGTATATCGCATTGATATTCCTTTTCAACTGCACAAATCATGGCCGTTTCAGGTCTTTTATGGGGGGTGTTAAAAAAATTTTTATACACAGGGCAGTGGGTGCCGCCAGCACCCACAAGGTATCTGCATTGATAGGTATCATCAATGATGAACTCTCCCTTGTGTGACCTGACATGCCTGACCGTATGGGTGTGAACCGGGACATGGGCACGCAGGATCATCCACTCATCAAACTCATATCTTCTGATGGCATACTGGCAGGTTATGACAGGAAATTGTATCCCGAAAAGATGAAAATAAATCCGGTTAAACCGGTTAGGGTATGGGGATAACTTTTGGGTTTTAAATCAAGGGCTTCAAATACCTTTGGCGTTACCCATCCGGCACAGATTTTTTGGCGCGGGAACACCTTTTTGTCAAGGACCAGGGTCGATAGACCCGCTTGTTTCAAGGACCTTGCACAAGCCGAACCTGAAGGTCCCCCGCCGACCACAATTATTTTAGATTCTATCATCTAAATAAGGCCTTATGAGATCCGGCAATCCGGCCTGGTTTTTCCGGGCTTTGTCATAACGATCTGCCATAACTGCATTCTTCTGGATCGAAATACCCCGGCACTGCTTAAAAGATAGTACTTCCACATCCTGAAAAATCGCTCCCCGTATTTATCTGCAAGTCCCGGCCATGCCTGTTTGAAATTCTTGTACCATGCCATGAGGGTTTTATCGTAATCCTCACCAAAATTATGCCAGTCCTCCATGACAAATAATCCTTCCATGGCCTTTCCCAACTGGGCAATGGAAGGCAGCACTGAATTGGGGAAAATATATTTTGTGGTCCATGGATTACATGTCCTGCTGCTTCTATTGTTCCCAATGGTGTGAACAAAGGCTATGCCGTCATCTTTTAATAATTTATTTACGAGCTTCATATAGGTCCGGTAATTTTTATATCCCACATGCTCCATCAGCCCGATGGATACAACCCGGTCATGGAGCCCGGATGCCTTTCTGAAGTCATCCAGCCGAATCTCAACCGGCAGGTCCCAGCACATTTTTTTTGCAAATTCAGCCTGTTCTTTTGACACAGTAAATCCTGTGACACTGACGCCATATTTTTGTGCAGCATATTTGGCAAACCCGCCAAACCCACACCCCAACTCAATGATTCCCATTCCGGGTGCTAACCCCAATTTTTTGCAAACCATTTCAAGCTTGGCTTCCTGGGCTGCATCAAGGGTTTTAGCATCCTTCCAGTAGCCGCAGGTATACTGCATTTTTTTATCCAACATTTTTTGATAAAGATCATTGCCGATATCATAATGTTTTTTACCAACGATGAAAGCGCGCCTGGTATTTTGCAGATTAAAAATCTTGGCTTTAAATATGTTCCATACTGTGGTCCAGTCCTGTTTTACTTTGCTCAACAGATTGGCATAAAATATTTTTTCAATAAACTGGTCAAGAGCCTTGCACTCCCACCACTTGTCCATGTAAGCTTCCCCAAGCCCCAAAGTAGTTTGATTTAAAACACGATCGTAGAATTTGTCATCATGGACCCGGATATCATAGGGTTTGTCTCCGTTGACCGTAATTCCTGCAAACTCCATTAAACTAAAAAATGTTTCCTTTTTATTATTCATACCGTCCACCTATATCTAATCATGGATTTAATAAAAATAATCAGGTTGAGATTGTCTCTTCGCATAATTTTTGACCAGCTTTAGAAGCACGTCTTATTCTATCGTAAAAATCACTAATATTTCAAGCAAATATTTCTACAAAAAACACAACACTTTATAATAATCTCCTTAACAAGAAAGCCAAAAATACATTCCTTCGGCTAACGCTATGATGTTTTCGTTTGTTTTGGGGTCATGAATTCCATGGAGGTGATCCTTGACTTTCAAGGGTGATTTTTTTATAATATTTAAAGAGTGCCCGACATAAAATATTTGGAAGTCCGGCTCTATGATTCGTTTATTATACTCTGTTTTTGTTTTCTACATTTTATTTTTGCGGCTACGCTACAAGCATCTTCCATGGATGTTGCCTTTCACGTAACTTTGGAAGGCACTCAAAAAAAATAGTATTGTTGTCTTCATTATTGACTGCAATATTTATTATTGATTCGCAAAACATCGAATCACTATTTTAAAAGGAGGTAATCCATGAAAAAGATGATCCATATTTTGGACAGAGACCGCAACGGTATCTGTACCGAAGGGGAATGCAAGAATCTTGTTGGCGAAACGTTAAAGAAACAGCAGGACCTCATCAATGCAGCGCATAAGTACACATGACAATCATGGTATAAAGGAATGAAGACTAATCCAGACAATTGGAAACAAAAGATTGTTGGTCCTGATAGTGTAATGAAAAAAATCAAACCCGGGATGAGTCTTTTTCTGGGGACAGGTATTTCGGAACCCCGGACTCTGGTAAAACACCTGATGACTCCAAAAAACGCAATTTGGCTGATCTTGAACTGATTCAATTGGTGAATTTCACTGATACAATCTCGCTTGACACACTTGACTCCCACAAATATCGACTGAAAACATTCAGTTCCGGCAATATGGTCGATCGCGGTATCTCACAGGGGCTTGTCGATTTAATACCCACGCGGATCACACGATTGCACCGCTTATTTGAAACCGGTCGTATCCCAGTTAATGTGGGATTTATTCAGATTACATTGCCGGATGAATCTGGGAAAGCCAGCCTTGGTGATTCAGTTGATTTGGCACGTTCTGTCATGCAACAAGCCTCTTTTGTAGTAGGAGAAATCAATCCAAGGATACTCAGAACCCTTGGTGATAAATTTGTTAATGTTTCTGAATTTGATATGCTGGTTTATTCCACAGAAGATCCTGTCTATTTTAATCGCTGGGAAACCAGTCCGACATTTGACCTGATTGCCCGGCGTATAGCTTCTTTGATCCAGGATAATTAACATAGGAGGGATTATAAAATGCAGAAAGAATATGAGTTGGTTCGAATTTTTATAGGCGAAGGAGATAAACACGGACATCTGCCCCTTTACGAGGCCATTGTTCTAGAGGCACGCAGCCGGGGGCTTGCTGGAGCAACCGTTATCAGAGGAATAATTGGATTTGGAAAAAACAGTAAGCTTTGTACCACCAAAGTCCTTTGTTTATCCCTGGATTTGCCTATTATTGTTGAAATTATTGATGAGTCGAAAAAATTAGCCGAATTTTTGCCCGACTTAAATAAAATGATCAAGCAGGGTCTGGTTACCTCGGAAAAAGTGACGGTTCTCATCAGCCGTCATAACGGAGGCTCTCAAAAAAGTGAAGGAACCAACTAAACTTTTTTTTTATTGCTCATGCTGCTCTCCTTTTTGGGTTGTAAAATAGAGATTAGCATATCGTCCAACTTTTGGGGACCACCGTAATTTGCTTAAAAGGTACGTTGGAAAATTTTCACTGTATAGTGGAACGAATTGTTGTCTGCAAATTAATTTAACGATTCATGCTTTTGAATAGAGGTTATAGAGACCGGTGATTTTACATACCAAGTTAATTTCCCTATAGCAACTTTTCAGATTGGAAAGTTAGTCTCCAATTATCAAAATAAATAGCCACCTCCTGCTACCTCAGAAAAATCCTGCTACTGTTGAGATGGGATAATTTGGTAGGTTTCATGTTCGTTGACTTTTCTGCTCGCCCTTGATACCACTAAAATATCTCAACCAAAGCAATTCCCCTCAGTCAACATATCAATAATCAGGAGGGTCTTTAAATGGGAAAAAAGCCGTCCAAAGGCAACATAGACACCCATTCTATTTTTTGTCCAACCTGTGAAAAACCAAGAGATAAGATTCAAGAGGATCTAAATGATTTGGAAGATACCATTGTGGTGGTACGTTGTCCGAAATGCGATACCGCTATGGGATCTGGTTTTATCTTAGGTTTGAGAGCAGCATGTTACCATTGTGGGGCTCTGGTGGTGGTGTCTTAAAAAATGGAACAACCCGATACTGAAATATTAAAAAGAACCTATGGCCATGCCAAGTTACCCATTGAGCAAATGTACTCAACTAAAGAGGGGGCTGTTGCTGCTGTCATTTATTGATGTAGAATACAAAGCGGTTTTTGATACGGTTGCAATTGCGCCTGCTCCAGAAGCACTTCCCCTTATTAAAAAGTGAACCCTGACCTGGTTGAAAAATTGAACCTGTATAAAAAGATAAACAAGCTGCTTGAAGAAAAAGTAACAGGCTTGGAAGCGGAAATAAAAGGATCTGTCAGGAATGATAACGATAAACATTCGAACCAGTATGGTGTTGAGTGAAATTTTAGGTGATTGGAAATTTCAGATATTGCTTCCAGAAAAAAGTACATTTGAATTTCTCATCAAAGAGTTAACAAGGGGGCACGGAGATAGGCTCGACCCCTATCTTTTTGAAGATAATGGGAAGACACTGGCCTCTCATATCATGTTTATGGTCAACGGCAGGAATATCAGGTTTTTAAAAAAGGAAAAAACCAT
>JASJGP010000377.1:0-3000 GCA_033791485.1 Desulfobacterales bacterium
GGATTCCTTCCGTGCGGTTTTTAGCGTCTTTTAACCATACGGTTTCTGTTTATTGATGGTAAATAATTTTTTTGTTGGTTTTAGCCTTAAAGGAAAATAATTGGCTAATTAAGATGTAACATTTTAATATGAGATCGATAAAAAGGCCATCAACTCCAACCAATGAACATTCAGGAAACGATTCAGTTCATGCTTGTAAAAAATTGTTAAATCTTATATCGATAATTATGGCTTATAGAACAAAGCAGGAGAATAGAAATTATGGATAATATAGTTCAGGAAGTGAATATTCCAATCGGCCAGCCAATAGACCTGGTTGCACTCGCTGTGAAAAAAAGTGCAATAAGATGCAGGGTTGTTTCAACCCAACAATTGATTACCTTTCGCAAAGTCAGATTTGAAGTTGAAGGTGAGATTTTAACCATCATGCCTTCAAGGGTTTGGAGATATGGAAAAACCCATTACATGGCCGGGGATATTATTTCTACAAAAATTGATATCCCTGGTTTGAATTTACAGCCACTGGCACTTTATGAAATGGGGACATGGGATCCAGAAACAGATTATTTTGACGAGGGAGATGATCCACTCCACAGGTATTTTCAGGAAATTATCGATTCCGGTCCACGGCAATCCTATGAAATGGAACAGATAATTCCTTTCCAGGATCCTGAAGATTTTGACAGTGATCCGATCATTGAAGCGGCTGATTCATTTGAGAGCGGAAATCGTGAGAATGCCATTAAAATTATGGAAAAAATTTTAACAGCTGAACTGCGCTGTATTGATGCCCATGCCCATCTTGGTAATTGGGAGTTTAACAGCACCAAAGAATTTTACAAAACATTCATTAATAGGGCAAAAAAGCATTTTAAAGTAGGTTTCAATATTGGTGAGCTGTCACTGGGCAAAGATTTTAACGGTCTTTTGCCCTGGGGATGTATCGATAACCGCCCCTTTCTCAGATGCATGCATGGATACGGCTTGTCGTTATGGAGGCTGGGACAGACAGAAGATGCAAGAAAAATTTTTCAAAGAATGCTGTGGCTGAATCCAAATGATAACCAAGGGATCAGGTTTTTGTTAGAGAGCATTGATGACGGAAAAGATTGGAATGATATGGATTGAGAAATAGCCTCAGGAAAAACACTTTAAAAGGCGTTTGGTGAAATGGTGATCAAATCCCAGTCAGGCGGATTCTAACGGGAATGGCATTGGCGATGAATGCGATTGATTTGCCAATCAGAAGGAGAGAAGATGAAACAGATTACAAACAATGACATATCCAAATAATTTCATAAAAAAGGAGAACAATCATTGATTAAACATCAAATTTGGATCGTTTTAATGCTGCTATGTATGATTGCTGCGTTTATACCAGTTTCTTCAAGTTTTTCCGGAACCGTCACATATGAATATGACAGGCTGAACCGGATTGTAAAGATGGAAAAGCCGGGAGAATATATGATCGAGTATACCTATGATGCAGCTGGGAACAGGATGGCCGCCGCCACATTGATTGAAGGAGCTCCCTTTGATGATGAGGGTGATGGTGATGTGGACGGCCTTGATTTACAGGTGTTTGCATCGGGCTTTACCGGCTCAGGCATTGAATTGACAAACTTTGCCAATGTTTTTGGCACCCACAATTAAACAAATTCAGGTGGTGTATGAAAGTATATAAAAAGACCTTAATAATTATTCTTGCGGCTGTTGTTATCTTATCTGGAACAACTGGATTTGCAGGACTTCCAGGGTATGAAAATGTATATGGCCCGGTGATCACCCCGGAGGAAGCCCATAAAATACTAATCCCTCGATTTTCGGCAAAAGGTGAAACCAAATTTTCAACAGATTCTGCCGTTATTACAGAAGAAATCAAATCTTTGGCTCGCGGTTTAAAAAATGATCCGGACCTGATTTATGCCTTTGTGCAGGGTCATATCAAATATGCCCTCCTTTTTGGAGATGTTAAAGGTGCTGCTGCTACCCTGACCGACAGGGCCGGAAACGATTTTGACCAGTCCAGCCTGATGATTGCCATGCTCAGGGAAGCAGGCTTTACAGCCAATTATGTTTACGGAGTCATAAGATTAAACCCGGCCGAGGTGTTGAGCTGGATCGGGACGGACATTCCGGGCAGGCTACTCACTCTCCTTCCGTCTGCAGGGATTCCGGCTAAAGTCTATATCAATTCAGCCGACGAACTTGCCTATATTGATTTTGACCATGTATGGGTGAAGGTTAATATCGAGGGGACTGATTATATGTTTGATCCCTCTGTAAAAAACCATATCCGGCATCCGGGCCTTGATCTTGAAACCATTACTGGTTTTGACAGAACCCAGTTTGTCACTGAGGCTCTGGCAGGATCAACCGACGGAACACAATGGATTCAAAATGTTTCCAAAAATACAATCCAAAACAATCTTTCTTCCATGGCCATGAATCTTGTGGATCATATCCGCACCATCATGCCAGCCTCATTAAATGAAGTGGTTGGCGGCAACGAAATTATCCGGGATTCAAGTCAACATAGACAGACTTCTTTACCTTACCAACAAAGCATTACAGCAGAGTGGACCCAGATTCCCACGTCCTTTAAAACAGCGCTGACGATTCAACTTCCGGGGATTGACCAGACCTTGTATTCCAGTGGTATTTACGGAAAGCGGTTGACCCTTTTTTATAATGCCGCCAACCAGCCGGAATTAAGGCTTGATGGAAGTCTCCTGGAGACGGGCTCTGCTGTTTCTCCGGGAACCAATCAGACCATTGCCGTCAATGTGAACCACCCCTATGCCGGATCAGGCGGAGCTTATGGCGATGCATCGGGAACAATAAATATTCGGGCCGGTGGATCCTTCATCTTTGTCAACGGCTGGGGGGAAATCAGCCAAAACATGGTAGAAAAATACAGGAAGTTCCTTGAGCAGAATATGTATAGCACCGGCCTGGAAATATCTGAGCCTGTTTTGGGAGAAAGCCTTGCTATGCTGA
>JASJGP010000378.1:0-22852 GCA_033791485.1 Desulfobacterales bacterium
AGACTCTTTTGAAAAAGTGTTTTTAGGACATCGGATTTCCGGCAACCTTAATTTTCCCAGACGCATTGCAACGACCTACCTGAACGCAGCAGTTTATCCCATTCATAAAACTTTTTATAAGGCTGTACGAAAGTCTCTTGAAGCAAAAGGACTATCATTACCGATCCGAATCCTCAAAGCGGACGGCGGCAATATGAATTTCAACTCATCCATCGATATTCCCGGACAGACCATACTCTCCGGACCTGCTGCAAGCGTTATGGGATCGGTTGCATTCAGCTCGGAAGATGAAGATACCCTTATTATGGATATCGGCGGAACGACAACGGACATGTCCATTCTTATCAATCGTGTTCCTCTTTTAGCCCCTCTGGGTATCCGGCTGGGTGATTACAAAACACTGATACGTTCTCTCGACACCCTTTCAATAGGAGTGGGAGGGGACAGCGTTGTAAAAATTAAAAGCGGGCAGTTCGAAGTCGGACCGGAGCGACTCGGACCAGCCATGGCATATGGAGGCCCGGTGCCCACTCCCACAGACGCTCTTTTTGTGCTGGAAGAAATGAAAAATGGCGACAGGGATAAATCTGTAAATGGTATAAAACCTATGGCAAAAGAACTTGGTCTTTCTGTTGAAGCAGCTGCTTTAGGGATATTTGAATTTACCTGCAGAAAAATCTTATCTGAAGCCGAAAGAATGATAGAACGCATTAACCAAAAACCGGTCTATACGGTTCATGAACTACAGGAAGGTTATAAGGTTATTCCAAAGAAAATTCTGGTACTTGGAGGACCGGCCCCCTGCTTTGCAGCACATTTTGAAAAGATTTCCGAATATAAGACAAAAGTTGTTCCAAGATGGGCAGTTGCAAATGCCATCGGAGATGCTCATGCCAGGACTACCTGTGAAGTCATCTTTTATGCTGATACCCAAAGGTGTGTTGCAAGTGCCCCTGCAGAAAATTATTTTACCAATATTACCAAGAACTTTGACAGCAATGACGCTGTTAAAAATGCCTTTGAGCTGCTTAAACAAAAAGCTTTGCAAAGAGGAGCAAATCCGGATCATATTGAAATGGAAGTGCTTGAAACCATGCAATTTAACATGGTAAGAGGGTTTTCTGCCACCGGGAAAAATATCCGGGTTAAAGTACAGGTGAAACCTGGACTGGTATATGGATACGATGATATTATAGGAAACTTACAGAAAAAATGATAAGTGCAAAGCATAAAACCGGACTTGTATTTTTCCCGGCATTTGACTGGGCTATAAGCCCTACCCATCCTGAGAGGGAAGAACGCCTCCTATACACCCAGGATCAGGTGTTTGAAGAGGGACTGTTTGACATTGAGGGGATCAGGGAATTTAAACCCGACCTTGTTACAATGAAAGATGTACAAAGGGTCCATTTTTGTGTTCCTGATGTATGGAATGTAATGACGGAATCCCATTTTATCAGCGCAGGCGGTGCCAAAACCATCGGGATGGCGGTGCTGGACGGAAAGGTGGAAAAAGGCTTTGCTCTTGTCCGGCCACCGGGGCATCATGCAATGCGTATTGTGCACGGGGCAAGGGGGTTTTGCAATGTCAATATTGAAGCTATTATGATTGAATTCCTTCGTGAAGCATATAATATCGACAGGGTCGCTATTGTTGATACGGACTGTCATCATGGCGACGGAACCCAGGATATTTACTGGCATGATCCGGATACGCTCTTTATTTCCATTCACCAGGACGGACGTACACTTTATCCGGGATCGGGATTTCCCAATGAATTTGGCGGCCCGAACGCTTTAGGAGCTACCCTTAACATCCCTCTGCCGCCAAATACGTCCGAAGAGGGATTTTTATACACCATAAAAAATGTTGTCATGCCGGTTCTTGAAGACTTTAAACCGGATATTATTATCAATTCTGCAGGGCAGGACAACCATTATTCAGACCCTATCACAAATATGAATTTTTCCGCCCAGGGGTACGCAGACTTGACTGAAATGTTAAAACCGGATATAGCCGTACTTGAAGGTGGATATTCCATTGAAGGAGCGCTTCCATATGTAAACCTGGGGATAATTTTAGCCATGGCCGGAATCGATTACAGCAGGGTAAAAGAACCTGGCTATGATCCGGAAAGTATCCGGCAGACGCCTTCCGTCACACGGCTGATTGAAAAAACAGGGGAACTTGTTTTAAGCCTGTGGGAACAAAGGGAGACAGAAAAAGAGAAGATTTTGAATTCCAAGGTTTTTGATGAGCGCAAACGCAATATTTTCTATGACACGGACGGTATCCATGAATCCCAAAGAGAAAAGATTCGAATTTGCCCGAATTGCGGCGGAACTCTTAAAATAGATTCCACCTCCGACCGCGGTTCTCACATAATGGCTGTTCATATTCCCAGAAAGGCCTGTAAGGAATGTAAAGGTCTTGGCTACAAGTGGTACGATATGGCAAATAAAGACAGTTTTGATATGGTTTTTCTTCAGGATAGAACTGAGGATAAATTTCTGAGCAATGCTTTATAAAATATAATACTCAAGTTTCGCACCTTTGATTTCCTTCACTGTCAAGACGGTAAGGGGTAAGAATTAATGATTCAAGCGAAATCATTTATTCTACCCCTTACCGTCTATGGTTCTGGATAAACTAAAGGGTGCGAAACTTGGGAGTGGAAATGCAAAGAGATGGCTTAAAGCAAAAGGCAATAAAAAGCGTAAGAATAAATTTTAATATTTTCTGCTGCACATAAATGTACTGCTTATTTGCACTAAATAAGACATTTTATGAATAAAACAGGTGCTCTAAATATTTAATTCCGTTTAAGTATCTGTAGTTATATGAATATTATTCAATTAGTCATTTTGGAACAATTTTTGCTATTCATTTATAGGTTCAGGTTGCAAACGTTGTAAAAAATGGGGGCTTAACCGTTTATTTTTTTATTTCTTGGGTTAAAAAACAATAGAACAAAAATCGAAACATTCAAAAGTGAATGCCACAATGGTAAAGAGGCAGTAAAAAGCTTAAAAAAGGAGAATTATTACAATGCGAAAAAAAATCTCAATTATGGCAGCACTCATTATTGCTCTATTTTTCTTAAGTGCCTGCGGAGGAAGCAATTTAAAAGTAAAACAGATCTCAATGTCGGAAAATCCGACCGAGCAAATTAACCGTCTGGACAACGATCTTAGAAATGCTCGCAACAATCAAATCAACGTTTTGTCTCCACAGTGGTTTGCAAAGGCTGAAAAGTCTTTCAATGCTGCAGTAAAAGACCGCAATCGTGGTGCGGCACTTTCAGATATTTTAAAAAATATCGCCGAAAGCAGGGCGCAGCTCAAGCGAGCTGAAGAATTTGCCAAAATTACGAGTACATCTCTATCAAAAGTTATAAAAAGGCGAAAACTTGCCCGCGCTTCAGGTGCTACTAAAATGGGAAAAGATTATGTTAAGGCGGAAAGACAGTTCCTTGACCTTATGAGAGCGGTTGAAAATAACAATCTGAAATCGGCCCGTAAAAATGAAGCAAAAGTGATCAGCGCTTTTCGTGACCTTGAATTGAGGGCAATTAAAGAACAGACTCTGGGCGAGGTACGTAAGCTTCTTAAGCAGGCGGAAAAGGAAGACGCAAAAAAATTCGCTCCAAGCACATATGCCCTGGCAACCAATAAGTTGAAAGCAACTGATGCATTTATTTCAAAAAATCCTTACCAGAAAGAAAAAATGCTTGCAAAGGCAAACGATGCGCTTTTTGAGGCCTGGCGATGTGTCAGGGTAACACGGCAGAGCAAAAAGGTTAAAACCATGCAGCCTGAGCAGATCACACTCTGGTATGAAAAAGCTTTATATCAAACTGCAAGTGCCCTGTCTGCTCCTGATATGCGTAACGAGCCTTTTAAAACCCAGGTTGAAAATATTTTAAGCTCAATTGCTGCTTTGAAAAACGATCGTAACTTCATGGTCGAAAAAGTAAAAGACCAGCAGACAGAGATCGATGTTTTAAAAAAACAGACAGTCTCATTAGCAGACAGATCCAGAAAGGAGCAGGCTGCAAAAGAGCGCCTGGCTGCTGAGAAGAAATTTAATAAATTGTTCGGTAAGGTTCGCAGCCTTTTTAATGCGAATGAGGCTGAAGTTTATAAGCAGGGAAACCAGCTTCTAATCAGATTAGGAGCAATTGAATTTCCTGTCGGCAAATATGTTATTATGCCGGAAAATTATGGGTTGCTTAGTAAGGTTCAACGGGCCATTCGCATATTCGGTGAGCCTAATGTCGTCATTGAGGGACATACAGACAGCACGGGGTCGGATGAGTTAAACGAACATTTATCAGAAAAAAGAGCATACGCAGTAGCACAATACCTGATAGCGAACCGAACCCTGCCGGCAGATAGAATCGCAGCTGTAGGATACGGATCGATTCGTCCCCTGGCATCAAATAAAACTGCAAAGGGAAGGGCTGTTAACAGGCGTATCGATGTCATTATAAAACCCCAAAGCATGACGAAGTAGTAATGAGCGCTTCGCTTTAGGAGCGCTACGCTCAATGATCGCTTCGTTTGAAGAGCACTACGCTTGAGGAGCGATCCGCTTTAGGCCTTAAATCCGCCTTAGGCGTATGCTCCTCAAGGTCGAAGGCCGCTCCTCAAAGCCGTCAAGCTGCTCTTCGAGTCCCAAAGGGACGCTCCATTATGCCCTTTTACAGACAATCGTCAATTGAAAAAAATCTAAAATTAAGAGCCCGGACAGTTCAGGCTGTCCGGGATTTTTTTATTGAAAAAGACTACCTTGAGATAGAAACACCCTGCCGGATTCCTGCTCCGGCTCCTGAGGAACACATTAATGCTCAAATTTCAGGCGACTGGTTTTTGCAGACCTCCCCGGAACTATGCATGAAAAGGCTCCTTGCAGCAGGATACCCACGCATTTTTCAGATCTGCAAATGTTTTCGGCAAAACGAAAGAGGAAGCAAACACCTGCCTGAGCTTACAATGCTTGAATGGTATACTTCGGGGACCGATTATTTTGATATGATGGCTCAAACCGAAGACCTGCTTTGCCATATTGCTGAAAATATCAATTCAGGTAATTACCTGGTTTATCAGAGTAATAAAATTGATCTAAAAAAACCATGGCCAAAGATTTCTGTAGCGGAAGCTTTTGAAAAATTTACTTCAACAACTTTGGAAAGGGCACTGTCGAAAGATTTGTTTGATGAACTGATTACATCTGAGATAGAGCCGAATCTTGGCCGAAAAAGACCTGTTTTTCTTTACGATTATCCTGCTTCCTTTGCGCCTCTTGCCAGGGCAAAACCAGAGAATCCTTCTCTTGCGCAACGCTTTGAGTTGTATATTGCAGGTCTCGAATTGTGTAATGCTTTTACAGAGTTGAATGATTCCGAAGAACAAAGAAAGAAATTCAAAATTGAGCAGAAGAAAAGACAAATCTTGGGGAAAAGAGTCTATCCGATGCCGGAAAAATTCCTGGAATCTTTAGAATCCATGCCAGGTGCATCCGGTAATGCCCTCGGCATTGACCGGCTTGTTATGCTTTTTGCAGATACGACGAAGATTGATGACGTGGTGGCGTTTACCCCGGAAGAGTTGTAAGACCTTATTTTTTCTGTCTCATCATTCTCTTAATCCAGTCAATCCAGGGACCAAGGCCTTCTTTGGTTTTGGCCGATAATTCAAATACAGGAATGTCCGGGTGAACCTGATGGATATATTTTACTGCCAGTTCCTTGTCATAATCGAGATAGGGGAGTAAATCTGTTTTATTTAATACGGCAGCATCACATTCACGAAACATCAGTGGATATTTAACCGGTTTATCTTCGCCTTCGGTTACACTGAGGACAACCACCCGTGCATCTTCGCCGATGTCAAACTCGGCAGGACATACCAGGTTGCCGATGTTTTCAACAATCAAAAGATCAACCGCATCCAGATCTAAACTTTCTGCGGACTTTTCAATCACGTGGGCTGCAAGGTGACAGTCACCCCCGAACTCATCCGTATTTATCTGCACTACCGGAACACCTGTTCCGGCAAGACGATCAGCGTCATTGGTGGTACATATGTCCCCCACGATCACAGCACATTTTATCTTAGGCATGATTTCATCAAGAGTCTTTTCAAGCAGAGTGGTTTTGCCTGACCCGGGAGAACTCATCACGTTGAGAACAAAAACACCCTTTTCTTTAAACAGCTCTCTATTTTGCCGGGCCATTTTATCGTTTACATCCAGAACTTTGCGAACGACCTTTATTTCCCGCGTCCCGGATTGCTTAACCTCCACATTACCGCCTGGCTTTGCATGGGTGTGGTGTGGTTTGTGAAATTCATGGTGATGGCAATATTTAAAATTTTTAAAACCGCTTATCTGCATCTGATAAATCCCTATATATGTTAGAAAAAATTTACCACGGAATTTCACGGAGATCTACTGAATTTTGATTTTATACGTCTGTGAAATTTCCGTGATTTTCCATGGTAAATTTTTTACTCAGCAATTTCAATAGAATCGATATCCAGCTCTCGCCCGGAAAGAATCTCTATGGAGCCACTTTTACATTTTTTACAGGAAAAAGCTGGCTCGGTGATGGTCCACTTTGTTTGGCAGTCATTACACCTGGCAACAACATCGATTTCCTTGATAACAAGCTCTGCACCTTTAAGAGGAGTATCTTTAGCAATTATATCAAAACAAAATCGAAGACTATCCGGAACAATCGCAGCCAGCTTGCCTACTTTAAGATTGACCCTTTCAACCCTTACATTTTCCATATCAGCGGGGATTGAAGCGGTTGCAATCTCAACAATCTCCATTGCGATGCCCATCTCGTGCAAAACTAAAACACCTGTGCGCAAAGCTCCCCGAAGGTTCCGAGGTTTTCGCAGATATGGATTCCGCTTTTTTTCATTGCATCAAGCTTGCCCTGGGCTGTTCCGCTTTTGCCGCTGATAATAGCGCCGGCATGTCCCATTCTCCGTCCAGCAGGAGCTGTAAGGCCTGCAATAAACCCGACCACCGGTTTTGTCACGTTTTTAGTGATGAATTCGCTGGCCTGCTCCTCAGCATTGCCGCCTATCTCTCCAACCATCACTATCCCCTTTGTTTCGGGATCTTTTTCAAAGGCATCCAGGCAGTCAATAAAATTTGTTCCATTTACAGGGTCACCCCCTATACCTATGCATGTTGTCTGTCCAATATCCTGCATGGTTAACTGGTGCACTACTTCATATGTCAGGGTTCCTGACCTGGAAATAACTCCAATAGGGCCTCCCGGTTTGTGCGTTGGGCCAGGCATAATTCCGACCTTGCACTCTCCGGGAGTTATTATTCCCGGGCAATTCGGACCGATGAGCCGGGAATTTTTGCCATCCATGTAATTTTTTACCTTTATCATATCCATAACCGGAATGCCTTCGGTAATTGTTACGATAAGTTCAATTCCAGCATCAGTCGCCTCCATAATTGCATCTGCTGCAAAAGGAGGGGGTACGAATATCATGGAGCAGTTTGCACCTGTTTTTTCAGCAGCCTCTTTTACGGTGTTAAATACAGGAACAGCATCCATCTTTTGGCCGCCCTTTCCGGGTGTTACTCCTGCCACAACATTTGTACCGTATACAATACACTGTCTTGTATGAAACTGTCCTTCCCTACCGGTTATTCCCTGAACCAGAATGCGTGTATCCTTATTAACAAATATACTCATTTTTTATACCTCGGTTTTTTGTCATTTATCAGCGACAACTTAACTTTAGGTCCTTTTTTGCTAACTTCCGACCAGTTGTGCAACCTTTTGCGCAGCATCCTTCAAGTCAACAGCGGTAATCAGATTCAAACCCGAGTCAGAAAGGATTTTCCGACCCTCATCAACATTGGTTCCTTCCATGCGAATCACCACAGGTATATTGATCCCTGTCTTTTGGGCTGCCTGGACAACACCTTCCGCCAGCACATCGCATCGCAGGATTCCGCCAAAAATGTTAATCAGAATTCCTTTTACATTTTTATCACCAAGAATGATTGTAAAACCGTTTTCAACCATTTCAGCGCTTGCTCCGCCCCCTACATCCAAAAAGTTTGCAGGCTCCGCACCGGCAAGCTTAATGATATCCATGGTGGCCATGGCCAGTCCTGCGCCGTTAACCATGTTTCCAACGTTACCATCCAGGTTTATGTAATTTAAGTTGAATTTAGATGCTTCGACTTCAAGGGGATCCTCCTCGTCAAGATCGCGATACTCAACAATGTCCTTATGTCGAAACAGGGCATTATCGTCAAAATTAATCTTTGCATCAAGGGCAATGACTGTTTGCTGCCTGGTAATTACCAGAGGATTGATCTCTAACAGCGAACAGTCATAAGTAACAAACAGTCTGTATAGATTTGCCAGCATTTTTGAAAACTGCTTCATTACCGAAGCCGGAAGATTAAGGCCAAAGGCAGCTTCGCGACAGTGATACGCCTGAATACCGGTAAGTGGATTGATGAATACCTTGATTATTTTTTCAGGAGTTTTTTCAGCCACTTCTTCAATATCCATTCCGCCGGCCTCACTGGCCATGATGACTATCTTTGCTGTCTCCCGGTCTGGTATGACGCTGAGGTAAAGCTCTTTTTCTATATCAAGACCTTGCTCTACCAGAACTTTTTTAACCAGCCTTCCTTCAGGCCCTGTCTGATGCGTAACAAGTGTCATTCCGATAATTTCGTCAGCCAGACTTACGGCTTCATCGATAGATTTTGCAAGTTTAACACCGCCGCCTTTGCCGCGGCCTCCTGCATGAATCTGAGCTTTTACCACAACCGGAAATTGCCCGAGTTTTTCGGCAACAGCCTTTGCTTCGTCGCGTGAAAAAGCAATGCCTCCCTCCGGTATGGGAATATCGTATTTTTTAAATAATTCCTTTGCCTGATATTCGTGGATTTTCATAAAATCTGTCTCCCTTAAATTACTAACAAACAAGGGCGGTTAAGAAACCCGCCCCTGCAAAACATCCTGAAAATCTTAGATTATTAAACTATCCTATGACGCAAAGAATATCATTTTTCGCCACTGAATCACCGCTGGAGAAATTGATCGACTTTATTGTACCACTGGTAGGAGCGGGCAAAGCGTTTTCCATCTTCATGGCTTCCAGTACCACGACGGTCTCACCTTCACTCACCGCATCTCCAACCTGTTTTTCATATTTTACAATCATACCCGGCATGGGAGCAGGAAGCGGGGTTCCGTCGGTATCCTGGGCTGCTGCAGGTGCAGCTTCAGGTGTGGCTTCTTTAGCCGGTGCAGGTGCGGTCGGAGCAGCAGGTTTGGGAGGTGCCGGTGCTGCAGGAGCAGCAGATGCGGCCGGAGCAAACTGCATTGGAGCTGCAGCAGGCATAGGGGCAGGCATCTGTTGCAGATAGCTTATCACCGGAGACTCACCAATTTCATCAACACCAACCTCAAAATAATCATCGCCGACAAATACGTTAAATGTCCGCAGGCTCTCACCCTTTGGCGGAGCCTCTTTTCCCTGTTTTTCAACCAGCAGCCCGGCTTTTGCTTTTTTAATAAGTTCCTGCTCGGCCAGGGCTTCTGCAAGGGTTTTAGCTCTTACCTCTTCAGGCGGTTCCTCTTTACCGTATTTCCATTTTAAAAACTTCTTTCCGGTAACAGGATAAATGGCATATAAAATCTCATCATCAAGATCAACCGCAAGTCCTTTAACATCTTCCTTTGCTTTTTCAAGTTCGGGCTCCAGCACTTCGGCAGGTCTGCATGTAATCGGTTCTTCTCCTCTTTCATATCCTTTAAGGACTTTTTTTTGAATTTCCGGATCTATGGGTACGGCTGTCTTTCCATACAGGCCGTAACACAGGTCCTTAACCTGGCCGGTAACCATCTTGTATCGCTCGTTTTCATCATCAAAAAGAACATTATTTACGGTCTGGATTCCGACAATCTGGCTGGTTGGAGTTACCAGCGGAACCTGGCCGAGGTCTTTTCTCACCCGCGGCAGTTCGGCATAAACCTCATCAATCCTATCGAGAGCATCCATTTCCCTGAGCTGGTTGACAAGATTTGAGAGCATCCCGCCGGGTGTCTGATGGAGAAGAACGTTTATATCTATAATTGAAACCTTGGTGTCGTCCAGCAAATGCCGGTACTTGGGCAGTATTTCTTTTTCCAGGATTTCATTAATTTCAGCAAGGTGCCTGATGTCAAACCCTGTGTCCCTGTTCGTTCCGAGAAGGGCCATTACAAGGGGTTCAATGGCTGGATGAGAAGTTCGGAATGCGTAAGGTGACATGCACGTATCCACAATATCGACTCCTGCTTCAATTGCCTTTAAATGCGACATCTGTGCCATACCTGAAGTAAAGTGACTGTGAAGGTGGATGGGAACTTTCACTGCGGCCTTTAAAGCTTTTATTATTTTATATGCATCATATGGCGCAATCAGGCCTGCCATGTCCTTGACGCAGATACTGTCTGCCCCCATCTTTTCCAGGTCCTTTGCCTTGTTTACATAATAATCAAGGTTATAAACATCTCCTCCCAGCCTCGGTTCCGTCATTGAATAGCAGATACAGCCCTGGAAATGTTTACCACATTCCTTGATTACAGGAACAACTGTTTCAAAATTTCGGTAGTCATTTAATGCATCAAATGTACGGAAAATATCCATGCCGTTCGCTGCCGCACGATCCACAAATGCACGGGCCACATCGTCGGCATAGTTTCTGTATCCCACCAGGTTCTGTGCCCGCAAAAGCATGGAAAAAGGGGTCTTTTTCATATAACGTTTCAAGGTCCTGATCCGTTCCCATGGATCTTCATTCAAAAATCTGTGCATGGTATCAAAGGTGGCGCCTCCCCACGTTTCAACAGCCCAGAACCCGACTTCGTCCATCAGTTCGGCAACGGGGATCATATCTTCGGTACGTCCCCTTGTGGCAAACAGGGACTGATGACCGTCACGCAAAGTTAAATCCTCAATCATAACAGGATTCTTCGCCTTTGGCCTGTCCTCGTTATAATCCATTTTGGTCATTTTTACTTGGTTTTGATCACTCATCTTAAAGTTCTCCTCTTATAAATGTTTTGCAGCATTTTATATTTTCAACATAAATTCAGATCTCGTTAAGTAGTTGAGTTGTAACCACTCAGCTACTGATTTTTCAGGGAAATCAGCCGGATTTCCAAAGCTGAATTATTACTGCCTGTGAAAGGCTTTTGCCTGCATTAGATTCCTCATCTGCATCATCGCCTGTCTGCCGCTTATTCCCCATAGTTTCGGTGGTGCCAAAGACGCCGGCGGAGGCTGCGGAGCACGGGGAGCAGCCTGCATGCATACAATCTCTTCTTCTGTCTTTATATAATCCATCACCGCTGATATTGCAGCAGCTATTTTTTTGCTGTTTTCCATATGATCTCCATGAAGCTGTTATAAAGCCGAGCGCTTCGCTTAAAGAGCGCTACGTTCAAGGAGCGCTCCGCTTGAGGCAAAAACTTAAGGCCGAATGCTACTCCTCAAGTCACGAAGTGACGCTCCTCAAAGCCGTCAGGCTGCTCCTCAAGGCCTTTGGCCGCTCTGCAAAAAGTACTACATCGGTATATTCCCATGTTTTTTGGGCGGCCTGATTTCACGTTTGCTGCACATGATTTCAAGGGCCTCAATCAGACGCGGCCTTGTTTCACTTGGAACGATAACTGCATCAACAAAGCCCCGATTTGCCGCACAGTAAGGATTTGAAAAAAGCTCTTCGTATTCCTTTATCTTTTCTTCACGTTTGGCCTTCGGATCATCAGCTTCCTTTATTTCTTTTCTGTGAATGATATTCGCAGCACCTGCCGCACCCATTACTGCAATTTCCGAACTGGGCCATGCAAAGGCCATATCGGCCCCAAGATCCTTTGAACACATGGCAAGATAGGAACCACCATAATCTTTCCGGGTAACGAGAAGCAGCTTCGGAACGGTAGCTTCAGAATAGCACCAGAGAAGTTTTGCTCCGTGGCGTATAATTCCGCCCCATTCCTGAGCGCTTCCAGGCAGATATCCCGGTACGTCGGCTATTGTAAGCATGGGAATGTTAAATGCGTCGCAAAAACGTATAAACCGTGTTGCCTTGTCCGAAGCATCAATATCGAGACATCCAGCCAGAACCTGTGGCTGGTTGGCGATAATTCCTATGGTTCTGCCATTCAACCTGGCAAAACAGACAATCATATTTGCTGCAAAAAATTCGTGGGGTTCAAAAAATTCACTATTATCCACAATGCTGCTAATCACCTCTTTCATGTCATAAGACTGATTCGGGCTGTCAGGAATGATGGTATCAAGCATTGCATCGGTTCTTTTCGGATCATCACCGGTTGGAACTACAGGGGGATCTTCCATGTTGTTTGAAGGCAGGTAAGAAAGAAGTGTTTTAATCCTGTTGATTGCGTCTTCATCGCTTTCACAGGCAAACTGGGCAACACCGCTCTTTTGGTTGTGAGTCATGGCGCCGCCGAGATCCTCGAATGTTATCTCCTCACCGGTAACAGACTTTATAACCTCAGGACCGGTAATGAACATATAGCTGCTTCCTTTTACCATGAAAATCCAGTCTGTCATGGCTGGTGAATAAACAGCACCTCCTGCTGTGGGTCCCATGATTGCAGATATCTGCGGAATAACACCCGAGGCAACAGAATTGCGGTAAAAAATCTGCCCATATCCTGAAAGTGCATCAACACCTTCCTGTATCCTTGCCCCTCCTGAATCGTTAAAACCTACACATGGAACACCTGCTTTAAGAGCCAGATCCATCACCTTGCAGATCTTTTTTGCATGCATTTCACCAAGGCTGCCGGCCCTGGCGGTAAAGTCCTGAGAATATGAAAAAACAGGCCTGCCTTCAACAAGGCCGTGACCTGTAATAACACCGTCTGAAGGGATTTCCACTTTTTCCATACCGAAATTTACGCACCTGTGCGTAACGAACATATCGATTTCCCGAAATGTTCCCTTATCAAACAGCAGATCCAGTCGCTCGCGGGCGGTCAGCTTCCCCTTTTCCCGCTGTTTCGCAACTGCTTTCTCTCCTCCCATCAGAAGGATTTTCGCTTCCCGATCTTTCAGATCCTTTATTTTGTCTTCCACAATACCCATCGTTTGTTTCCTTTCATCTCATCAAATCAGGTTGGCTTTTTTACTTTTCGCCACTGATATTCACTTAAAATTCCACAGATATCAATAATCAATCCCATAGGTGTAATAACTTTGAAAATGTAAAAGAGTTACTTTATAAAATGGGAGCTTATTGTCAAGCAAAAAGTGCTTTTGAAGAGCTTCTATGCATTCCCCTGCTCAAGGGCATTTAAGACTTTATTTGCGGAATCCGTAATAACGGTTCCCGGGCCAAATACCCCGACGACTCCGGCATCATAAAGGAATTTATAATCTGCCGGAGGAATCACTCCACCTACAACCACCTTTATGTCATCTCCTCCTTCTTTTTTCAGGTTCTCTATAAGCTGGGGAATGAGGGTTTTGTGTCCTGCAGCCAGGCTTGACGCACCTACGACATGGACGTCGTTTTCCACGGCCATCTTTGCTGCCTCCTCAGGAGTTTGGAACATTGGACTGATATCCACATCAAACCCAAGGTCTGCAAATGCTGTTGCTATCACCTTAATCCCCCGGTCGTGACCGTCCTGGCCCATCTTGGTTACAAGTATCCTGGGTCTTCTTCCCTCTTTTTCCAGAAAAACGTCCGTTCTTTTTCTTACAGAAGCAAAGATTTCGCTGTCGCCGAACTCTGCGGCATATACACCGGATATACATTGGGTTGTGGCTACAAACCGTCCAAAGACCTTCTCCATGGCATCGGAAATCTCTCCGATTGTGGCCCTGGCCCGTACAGCGGGAACACAGGCTTCCAGCAGGTTCCCGTCCGATTCAGCTGAACTGGTTATAGCCTCAAGAGCTTTCTCAACAGCAGCAGAATCACGTGCGGCCTTTATCTCTTTTAATCTTTGAATCTGCTCTTCACGAACAGCTTCTGATACTTCACGAACATCTTCTAAGGGTTCCTCCTCTATCTTGTACTTGTTTACTCCGACAATGACATCCAAGCCCTGGTCGATCCTAGCCTGTTTCCTTGCTGCCGATTCTTCAATTCTGAGTTTTGGCATACCGGTTTCGATGGCCTTTGCCATGCCGCCCAACTCTTCGACTTCATCTATGATCTTTCTAGCCTCCTTTATGATGCCGTCGGTCAATGCTTCTACGTAATATGACCCGCCTAAAGGATCAACAACATGGCAAATCTGGGATTCTTCTTTGACAATAATCTGTGTATTCCTGGAAATTCGGGCGGAAAAGTCGGTGGGAAGCCCCACAGCTTCATCAAAAGAGTTGGTGTGAAGAGACTGGGTTCCGCCGAGTGCGGCAGCCAGACATTCAAGCGTGGTTCTAATGATGTTGTTATACGGGTCCTGCTCTGTAAGGCTCCAGCCCGATGTTTGAACATGGGTTCTTAGCATTGTTGATTTCGGGTTTTTAGGATTAAATTGGCTGATTAATTCATGCCACAGAAAACGGGCTGCTCTTAACATGGCGATTTCCATGAAAAAATTCATTCCAACCCCAAAAAAGAACGACAGGCGCGGTGCAAAGGCGTCGATATCGAGCCCTGCATCAATGGCTGCCCTTACGTACTGAAGGCCGTCAGCTATGGTAAATGCCGTCTGAAGAACGGAATTTGCCCCAGCCTCCATCATGTGGTAACCGCTTATACTGACCGTATTATATTTGGGCATATTTTTAGAACAAAAAGCGATAATGTCGGACACTATCCGCATGGAGGGTTCAGGAGGATAGATGTATGTGTTTCTTGTCAGGTATTCCTTTAATACATCGTTTTGTATAGTGCCACCAAGCTGCTCCTGCTTTACCCCCTGTTCTTCCGCAGCAACAATGTATCCGGCAAGAATCGGCAGTACAGCGCCGTTCATGGTCATTGAAACCGTCATTTGATCCAGAGGAATCCGATCAAAAAGGATCTTCATGTCTTCAACAGAATCTATGGCAACCCCTGCTTTTCCAATATCACCAACCACCCTGGGATGGTCGGAATCATATCCCCTGTGGGTGGCAAGATCAAAGGCTACCGAAAGCCCTTTCTGGCCTCCAGCGAGGTTTCTTCTGTAAAACGCATTTGAATCCTTTGCAGTTGAAAATCCCGCATACTGGCGTATGGTCCAGGGACGACCCGCATACATTGTAGCCATGGGTCCTCTGACATAAGGTTCAAGTCCCGGCAGAGTGTTTATATGCTCCATCCCTTCAAGGTCTTCGGCAGTATAAAGGGGTTTAACCCGTATCCCCTCAGGGGTTTCATAGCCCAGTGATTCCAGTGATTTTCCTCTTAGTTGTTTTGTTGCAAGATCTGTCCATTTCTGTTTGTCAGGATGTTCAGACATGATGTGCTCCTTTTTATCTTTCACATAGCTCAACTAAAACTCCGCGAGTCGCTTTTGGATGCAAAAAAGCGATCTTTGCTCCGCCTGCGCCGATTCTCGGCTTTTCATCGATAAGTTTTACACCTTTTTCCTTTAATTCGTTTAAAGCTTCTTCAATATTTTCAACACGGAAAGCGATGTGCTGGATTCCTTCACCTTTCTTTTCCAGATATTTGGCAATTGGCCCGTCCGGTGCTGTTGATTCCAAAAGTTCCACTTCACTTTCTCCCACCGGGAAAAAAGCCGTGGTTACTTTCTGCGATTCAACAGTCTCAAAGCCTTCGAACTCAAGTCCCAGAACATCTGTCCAGAACTTTTTCCCTTCATCAATGCTTTTTACTGCAATACCAAGATGGTCTATTTTAAGTACTTTCATATCTTCTCCTTGTATTGTATGGGACGCGGATGAACACAGATATCAGGGATATTCATTATGTATTAATTTAGCCCCATGAAAAAGTGTCTAAAGTTAAGAAATGCTATCTATTTTATTCTTCTGCCTTTGTGCCTTTCCCTGCCTCGGCGTAGCCGAAGGCGAAGACGGGTGCATTCTATCCCTTTATTCACTTTTATTTATACTTCTCCATAACCTTTTTAAAGCCGGGCATTGCGTTTTTAATGGTTTCGTCTTTCACACAGAATGCAATCCTGAAATAGCCCGGACAACCGAATCCACTGCCTGGCACGGCAAGGATCAACTCTTCCTGAAGGGATTGAATAAATTTTACGTCATCTTTAACTGGCGTTTTCGGAAAAAGATAAAATGTACCGGGAGGTGTAATAAATTCATACCCGTACCCACCAAGACCATCGCATAAAAGCTTTCTTTTTCTGGCATATGCGGAAATATCTACACATTCTCCCTGAATGGCTCCTATCACTCGCTGCATGAGGGCAGGGGCGTTTACAAATCCGAGTGTTCTGTTGGCAAATGTGATGCCGCCTAAAAGCTCTTTTTTAAATGAAGCGTTTGGGTTTACAGCGACAAACCCGATGCGTTCTCCCGGTATGGACAAGTCCTTTGAATACGAGGTGCCAACGATGCTTTCATTGTAGCATGTAAATATGCTGGGAACCGTGTGCCCGTCATACACAATCTTGCGGTACGGTTCATCAGATATAAGATATATAGTCCGGCCGTATTTTTCCCCCATCTTTTCTAAAAGTTCACCGAGTTCTTTTAAGCTTTCCTGTGAATATATCTGTCCTGTCGGATTGTTGGGGGAATTGATGATAATGGCTTTTGTCTTTTCATTAATAGCGGAAGAAATCGCATCTATATCAAGGGTAAAATCAGGCTTTGTCGTTACAGGTTTTAAAATTCCGCCGTGGTTATCCGCATAGAAATTATATTCAACAAAATATGGGGCCGGCGTGATAATTTCATCACCCGGATCGGTTATTGCTTTAAGAATTGCATTCAACCCGCCTGCTGCGCCACAGGTCATTATTACTTCGTTTTCCGTAACCTGTGCGTTCTGTTCCGTTGACAGGTAATCAGCCACAGCCTTGCGTACATTGGGATAACCTGTGTTCGGCATATAGGCGTGACCCATAGCACCGATAGAATCAACAGTTTCTTTAAGCGCTGTCTTAAAACTTTCAGGAGGATCAATGTTTGGATTACCCAGACTGAAATCATAGACGTTTTGGGCACCGTGCTTTTGTTTAAGGCGCCCACCCTCTTCAAACATCTTCCTGATCCAGGAAGACTTTTCAAGCGTAGTCGCAATTTTTTTTGCTATTGTCATAATAAATACCTCCGGCCAAATTGGCCAGTTGTCCGTTGTTAGTTGTCAGTTTTATTTTCTTACAAGTGTTTCGCCGGTGACTGGCTAACATCCCCAATTCCTGGCTTCCCAGCTTTATCATTCGGCAGATTCCACAGATTTAACTTCCGGGATTTCCTTTTTCAATATTTTCTCAATTCCGTTTTTTAAAGTCATCTGCGACATGGGGCATCCGGCACATGCACCCTGCAGCCGTACCTTTACCACCCCGTCCTCAACATCAACAAGTTCTACATCACCCCCGTCAGCTTGTAACATTGGCCTTATTTTGTTTAAAGCTTCCTCAACTTTCTCTTTCATGTTAACCTCCTGTTCTGTTTTCTATAAAAATCCTTTCTAAAGGCTTCAAATGCATCATTTTTTATTGCATTTCTCATCTGCTTCATAAGATTTGTGTAATAATGGATATTATGAACCGTATTTAATCGATAGGCAAGAAGTTCTTTTGCCATGTAAAGGTGCCGCAAATAGGCCCTGGAAAAATTTTTACATGTATAACAGGTGCACCCGGGGTCTATAGGGTCTGTATCATGTTTAAATCGGGAATTGCAAATATTTATCGTTCCATATTTGGTAAACATCTGGCCGTTTCTTGCATTTCTGGTAGGAAGAACGCAATCAAACATGTCTGCCCCAAGGGCGACAAGTTCCACCAGGTCTTCAGGAGTTCCGACCCCCATAATATATTTCGGTTTTGATTCCGGCAACATTGGAAGCGTAAAATCAGCCATCTCAAGCATGATATCTTTTGGCTCGCCCACGCTGAGTCCGCCTATGGCGAAACCTGCAAATCCGATTTTAACCATTGCATTCGCTGACACTTCACGAAGCTCCTTGAACATGCCGCCCTGGATAATACCGAATAATGCCTGACCAGAAGTGGGGTTTACGCATTTATCAAACTTTTTTTTGCATCTTTCTCCCCACCGCGTTGTAAGCTCAACGGCATTTTTAGTATCATTTAGGCTTGCAGGATACTTTATGCACTGATCAAGGCACATCATAATGTCCGAGCCAAGGCAGGTTTGTATTTCAATTGCCTTTTCAGGGGTAATCAGGTGCTTTGATCCATCGATATGGGACTGAAATTCAACTCCTTCCTCAGTCAGTTTTGTCAGCTTTGCAAGGGAAAAGATCTGGAATCCACCGCTGTCCGTTAAAATAGGCCCATCCCAGTTCATAAATCTGTGAAGGCCTGAAAAATGCTGTATTACTTCACAACCCGGTCTTAGATATAAATGATAGGTATTGCCAAGTATTATCTGTGCTCCACACTTAACCAACTCTTCCGGAGACAGGGATTTGACAGTTCCCAAAGTTCCCACAGGCATAAAAACAGGGGTCTTCACTTCGCCATGGACTGTCTTCAGAACTCCTGCCCTGGCGCGTGAATCTGTAGATTTTGAAATGATATTGAACATAAATTCACCAACTTCTGCAATAGAATCAGTTATATTGTTTTCGAACTTTATATTTTTGTATACTTCTTCATAAAAATCCTAAATACGAATCCCGCCCATTTTAATTGCCAAAAGCGCTGATTTCTAAAAATAAGAACTATATATGTTACCTACACCATAGGAGCTATTCTATCCAATATACATTGCATCTCCGTAGCTGTAAAATCGGTATTTATTCTTTATTGCTTCTTTATAGGCATTTAAAATATTTTCCCTTCCCGTAAATGCGGAAACAAGCATCAGAAGGGTCGATTTTGGAAGGTGAAAATTTGTAATCATTGCATCAACAACCTTGAATTTGTAGCCCGGATAAATAAAAAGGTTGCATGTGCCTTTGCCGGAACTGATGGTACCGTTTTTATCCGAAGCAAACTCAAGGGTACGCACACAGGTTGTTCCAACCGCAATAATACGGCGGCCTTCTTTTATTGCGCGGTTTATTATATCAGTCGTTGATTCAGGTATAAAAAATCGCTCGGAGTGCATCCTGTGATCTCTGATGTCAGGCGATCTTACAGGTAAAAATGTTCCATACCCTACATGGAGGGTAATTACAGCAATCTCAACTCCTCTTGATTTCAGCTTTTCAATCAACTCTTTTGTAAAATGAAACCCGGCAGTAGGGGCTGCAACTGCTCCTTTTTCACAGGCATATACTGTCTGATAGGCTGTTTTGTCATTACATGGCGAATCTTTTTCATTCCTTTTTATATAAGGAGGAAGCGGAATTTTTCCCATTTTATACAAAAGGTTTTCAAAGTCGCCGCTGCAGTAGAACTTTAAAGAATAGAGCCCGTCAAAAAAACCTGTCACCTTTGCTTTCAAGCTATTGCCAAAAAAAATAAAGGTGCCTGTCTTTGTGCGTTTTGACGCATTTATCAGGCATTCACTTGTAAATTTGCCGGAACCTGCTTTACCTCCGGCATAATCTAAAATCAGAACTTCGGCCTTGCCTCCTGTTTCCTTTCGGCCAAGCAGACGCCCTGGAATCACTTCGGTATTATTTAGAACCAGGATATCCCCTGGTAAGAGAAATTTATAAATTTCGAAAAACTCATGGTGGGAAAGCTCGCCTGTCTTTCGCTTCAAAGACAGAAGTCTTGACTTGTCCCTTTGCTTTACCGGCTTTTGCGCAATAAATTCTTCGGGAAGATCGTAGTTATAGTCGTTTAAAGAAAACATGTTAAACCAGGCCTACCTCTTTCCCATGAAAACCAGAAAAAGCCCGAAGATCATAAGTACAAAACCGAATTTTCGCATACTGCTCACCGGCATTTCGAGAAATTTTTTAACAACAAGCTTCATTTTATCCGGAAAGGTAAAATAGGGAAGCCCCTCAACGATCATAACCATTCCAACGACACAAAGAAAAAATTCCATAAAATCCTTCTTTCAGCGATCAGCGAACCCTAAGCGATTCGGTGCAACTTCAGTAAAACTCAGTGGAAAAAAGATAAAAAATTACCACGGGAAACACGTAATGTCTCAGGTAATATTAAAAACCGTTCTTGAATTTTTGTACGCGTTCATGCCCATTCGGAACAAAAAGGTTGCACAATCAACGTCCCGCAAGCGTTCACAGGTGCGGCGCCTATGAACGCTTACGAATTTTTATACCCTTTTCATATACAGATTGTCAAAGTCTAATGTTTATGGCGTTGTAGAAAGTCACATCTACTGCGTTGCAGCGATTTTTCAGAAACTCGGCATACTGCATGTATTGCCCCATCTCTGAAAAACCACTGCGTCTTGTATATGGAACTTTCTACTTAGCACCCCAAGGGCATTTCCTGCGGGCACCATCGGCGATACTTTTTACAAGACTGTCAATGTTGCCTTTACAACTCTTATTTATAGTGGTAATTGGTTGAATAATTGAGAAATTGAAGAGGCGGTTTCAAAATGTTCAATTTTGTTCGAGATCAAGGAAGGCGAAAATTTTAACCACAGGAATACATGTAGTATTTCGAGGATTAAAATTTTAGCCTGACGCAGATATCGGACAGATAAGCGCAGACTTCGAAAGGGGATGTTTTGAACTTGGTTCATAGGAGAATTAATGGACATCGACAAACTGATAAAAAAGGCGTTAAAATCGAGCAATAAAGCTTTATCAGAATCAGAATCAAAACTGCTTCTTAAAGAATACCAAATTCCGGTAATCAATGAAAAAGTTGTGTTAAATAAAGATGAAGCGGTCAATGCAGCGGAAAAAATCGGATTTCCGGTGGTGGTTAAAGGACTCGGTGCTAAACTGCTCCACAAAACCGAGCTTGGAATTGTCCACCTGAATTTGAATGACTCTCAGGCGGTAGAAAAAGCAGCAATCTCGATAACTGAAAAAGGAGGAGACAAACTTGAAGGCTTTTTGATCCAGCCACAACTTAAAGGAAAAAGAGAGTTTGTGGCAGGTTTGTTTCAAGATGATCAATTCGGACCGGTGGTTATGTTCGGCACAGGGGGCGTGTTTGCCGAAGCCCTTTCGGATGTCACCTTTAGAATTGCGCCCTTAACGAAAACAGATGCAAAACAAATGCTCGATGAAATCAAAGCCCATTCTCTTCTTGGTAACTTCAGAGGTGAAAATGCCGCTGACCGGGACCGGTTGATTGATATCTTACTCGGTCTTTCTCGAATCGGGATGGAGCATCCGGAGGTTTCAGAAATTGACATTAACCCGTTGATTATATCTGCCGACGGCAGCGTCTGCGCGGTTGATGCTCTGGTACTAATGGATAAACATAAAAAGTACAGGGAATACCTGCCTGCGGTCGATCCGGTCTCGATACGATCCATATTTTATCCTGATTCCATTGCATTTGTCGGTGCCTCTGCCCAGATCGGAAAATGGGGCTATACATTGCTGATAAATACTGCCAGCGGAGGTTTTAAGGGAAATTTATTTCTGGTAAACCCAAAGGGAGGAACCATTGCGGGTCGCCAGGTGTACAAATCTGTTTCAGAAATCCCAGGTGAAATTGACCTGGCTGTGGTTACTATTCCTGCCTCCGGGGTGATGGATCTGATTCCCCAGTTTAAAGATAAGAATATCAAAAATATGCTCCTGATTACCTCCGGCTTTGCTGAAACTGGCGAAGAAGGAAGGAAGCTTGAAAAAGCTCTGGTAAAAAAAGCCGGAGCTGCCGGCATACTGCTACTGGGTCCAAATACAATGGGTATATGTAATCCCCATGCAGATTTCTATTGTACAGGTTCTCCTGTTCAGCCCATGGCTGGTTCAACAGCAGTCGTGTCCCAATCAGGGAATATGGGTGTACAGCTACTCGCCTTTGCGGATCAACAGGGCATCGGTATCCGGGGTTTTTGCGGGTCAGGCAACGAAGCGATGGTAACTATAGAAGATTTTCTTGATGGTTTTGAAATCGATCCTTTAACAAACACTGTAATGCTCTATATCGAAAGTGTAAAGAACGGCCGAAGATTTTTCGAAAGTGCAAGGCGCTTGGGAAAAAAGAAACCGGTTGTCCTGTTAAAAGGGGGACAGAGTAGCGCAGGGAATAAAGCCGCATCCAGCCACACCGGAGCATTAACAACTGATACAAAAATATTTGATGCTGTATGTCGTCAGACCGGTATTGTTAAAGTTGAACAACCTATGGATCTTTTAGATCTTGCCGCTGCATTTTCATCTTTGCCTCTTCCCAAAGGTAATCGTGCGGCAATAATGACCCTTGGTGGTGGGTGGGGAGTGGTGACCGCAGATCTGTGTTCTCAATTCGGTCTTGAAGTTCCGGAGCTTTCCCCTGAAATTATAAAACTAATAGACAAAATACTTCCGCCTTACTGGAGCAGGTCGAACCCTGTGGATCTGGTGGGAGAAAATGATACTTCGGTACCCATGACCGTAATAGAGGAGCTTTTAAAATGGGATGGTTGCGATGCTGTTATTAATCTTGGAATACTGGGCAGACGAATTTTCATTGAACATTTTACAGATTCCGTCCTTCAAACAGACCCGTATTATTCTTCCTATTTTCTTAAATCAGTTAATGAGAGTATAGCACAGTTTGAAAGTCAATATATCGACCATATTGCAAAGTTAATGGAGATATATAAAAAG
>JASJGP010000379.1:0-2713 GCA_033791485.1 Desulfobacterales bacterium
ATCCGCATATGCATCGGTCGGCAAATAATAATTGCCTGTAATTGTTTTATAAAGGTTTAACTTTTTCGACAACTTGCTTAGTTGTGGTTTCTTATATTCAATTATATCAAAACCCAAATTATTGATGATGCGTTTAATTCTTTCTCTCATTTTTAAATCTTCCTTGTCGAATGGTTTACAAAAACGCATCCATAATCTTGACCATCATATTGCGAAAAATCCGAACCGGTTTCTGAAATAGTAAAAGGCAGAACATCATTTTGTAAATCATAATATCTTACTCCCGGATGGTTGATACACATAATCCAAGAATACCTACCAGGAGTTAAAAATATTTTTGGAATTTTAACGATTAGATTTAAATGTTTATTCCCATCAAAATATTTATTTAATTGTTCATGTATTGTAAAAACTGCTTTCTTATTTCTATCAATCAAACGCATTGCCAATTCTAACGAGATATTAAATTCTGGCAAAATCAAACCAATTTTTATGAAAACATCCTCATCGAAACGATAACTATTTCTATCTGCGAGATTATTATCACTCATAGATATTGTTTGAAGATGGTTTCCTGAAAACGAATTATCTCTTTCAACTTTTTCTATTTGACTCTTACTTTCTTCTAAATAATAATCAATAACTTCGAGCGAAGCGCCTGCTCTAATTGTATTGCCTTTATTGAGCAAAATGCATTTGTCACAAAGCTTTGAAATTGTACCCATATTATGGCTGACAAATAAAACTGTCCTGCCTTGCGTAGAGACTTCGTTCATCTTTCCGAGACATTTATTCTGAAATTGCGCATCTCCCACAGCCAACACCTCGTCCACAATCAGTATTTCAGATTTCAGATGCGCCGCGATCGCAAACGCCAAACGAACATACATACCGCTGGAATACCGCTTAACAGGGGTGTCAAGAAATTTTTCAACTTCAGCAAAAGCGACAATTTCGTCAAAATTTTTCGTGATTTCTGTTTTGCTCATACCTACTATGGCGCCGTTCAGATATATATTCTCGCGCCCGGTGAGTTCGGGATGAAAACCTGTGCCGACTTCAAGCAGGCTGGCAACCCGACCGGATATCTTCACCCGGCCTTTAGTCGGTTCTGTGATTCTGGAGAGGATCTTCAGAAGGGTGGATTTTCCAGCACCGTTACGTCCGATAATCCCGACCCGGTCGCCTTGCTTGATATCGAAGTTTACATCTCTGAGGGCCCAAAACTCTTCAATTTCCTTGTGGGTGTGATATTGCGGATTGCGAAGGCGTGACCACCATTGCTTGACACCATCGGTTAATACATCGCGCAGCGACAAATATGGTTCTTGCTGCTGATGCCCGATAATATACATTTTTCCCAATCCTTCGGATCGAATTACAGTATTGCTCATTCGTTTATGCTTAACTTTGGAAGATTAGATAATATCGGCAAAGGATTTTTCCATGCTACGAAAAAAGATAACCCCGCCAATAACAAGCAACAAGGTTATGCCGAAGGAGAATATCAATCCAGGCCAGTAAATATTTGATTCACCGCCTAAGATGGCCCAGCGGAAGCCGTCGATAACACCCACCATTGGATTTAAAGAATACAGCAACCGGTATTTTTCAGGAATTATATTGCTGCTGAATCCGACGGGAGAAATGTAGACCCCGAACTGCACGACAAAAGGGACGATATAACGAAAATCGCGATATTTAACATTCATCGAAGCAAAAAAAAGACCGACACCCAGGGCTGCACCAAATGCAATCATCAAAAAAAATGGCAGGCATATAATCTGCCAATTCGGAAGAAACTGGTAATAGATCATCAAGACAGCAAGAATGGCAAAAGAGATCAAAAAATCAATCAAACCGGTAACCACTGTACTCGCCGGAATAATCAGTCGGGGAAAATAAACCTTGGAGATCAGGTTCGCATTGCCAATCAGGCTGTTGCTGCTTTCGGTAAGCGAACTGGCAAAAAACTGCCAGGGAAGCATCGCAGCGTATACCATCACAGGGTATGGTGCGGCACCATCGGCTGGCAACTTAGCCAACTTGCCAAAGATTATGGTAAAAACAACCATCGTCAATACAGGACGGATCACTGACCAGACGATCCCGATTGCCGTCTGCTTGTAGCGAACGCTTATATCCCGTTTACTCAGGACGTAAAATAGTTCGCGGTACCGCCAGATGTCCTGCCAATAGTGGCGTTCTGACCGACCGGCTTCAAGGATTAATTCAGGGGGATTGTCAGACATATCTTTATTAGAACCTGATCTCAAAAATTAGGTTGACGTGGTGTTTTACATCCCGGCCAGGCAGTCCCATGGTATCACTTGCTTATCGCAAGGGCGTGAGGCTTTCCTTCAACAACCTCCCGAATTTTCCTACCCAGGTGCTCAGCGTTCGCAAATCATTTGCCGAAGGGAGTTTTTTCCACCTGATGAAACTATTGATGCTTTCAAGGATCAAAATTTGTAAATATTTCAGATTGTCGCTCGATCTCGCATTATCGCCCAATTTTGAGTCGGCGACCGTGTGGGCGTAGTTAAAAATCCATTTTGTTGGAACTTCGTTAAACTTGGCCAGCATCATGTCGTTAATCTCTCGATGAACCGGCATCCTGTGTTGAAGCGTTTTGTTTTCAGCGTAAAACCTTGACCCTGCTAGTTTAATCGCAATGTGTTTAAATGGGAGATGCTTTCCAAGACGCAGCCAG
>JASJGP010000380.1:0-3982 GCA_033791485.1 Desulfobacterales bacterium
GGTGGTCACAATGGACCCCTCGGGCAACGCCCGGGTCCATTCCTGGTGGAAGCGCCGGGGATGCATGGGCTGGGACTGTGAACTGGCGCTCCATTCATCCAGTTCGGTACCCCAGATGTCTTTTTCTTTCTGCACATCTGCAAGCCGCTCGTTGTTCTTCTCCAAACCGGGAGTAAGCTCCTTGATCCGTTTGAACAGCAATGCGGTAAACTCTTTGACGTCACCACAGCTGTAGATATCAGCTCTCTTGGCAAGATCCAGGACCCCGACATTGACGTCGCACTGAATCAGCTTGGCATTGTCCGGCCAGTATACCATGTCATACTGGGGCAAGGTCCCGAAAGGACCGAGCCGGGTGCCCAGGGCGATGACCACATCAGCTTTCTTGATAATCCGCATGGCCGCTTTTGAGCCGCAATAACCGATGGGGCCGCAAGCCAATTCATGACTGGCAGGGAACGTGTCGTTGTGCAAATAGCTATTGACGACCGGAGCGGTGATGTGCTCTGCAAGAACCTTGACCTCTCCCAGGGCATCCCCCTGTGAAACGCCGCCTCCTGAAACGATGACCGGGTACTTGGCATTAACGATAAGTTGAGCTGCTGTCTCCAAATCCTCCATGGAACCCGCACCGCGTTTAATGGCCGGTGTTTCGTAAATTTCGTCCGTACATTCTCCGTAAAAAAAGTCCCTGGGAATGTTCAGATGCGCGGGCCCGTTAAAATTTTTAGCCATGTAAAAACAACGGCGGGCCAATTCAGCCATCCGCTCGGGACGGTTGACCCGCACCTGGTAAACCGTTTGTTTTTCAAACATCGCCATCTGATCCAGTTCTTGGAAACCGCCGGTCCCAATACCCATGGAGCCCGTTTCAGGCGCCAGAGCAACAACTGGAGAATGCGCCCAGTAGGCGGTCACTAGTGCGGAAACAAAATTGGCAGCGCCGGGACCGTTCTGGCCGATGCAGCATTGGGGTTTGCCGGTTATTCGGGCCAGTCCGTCCGCGGCATGGGTGGCGGCTTGTTCGTGAGCTACGGGAATGAAACGGATGCCGGCATCCGGAAATAGATCCAATGCATCCATGTATGCCGATCCCACAATCCCGAAAACATTTTTCACACCCTCTGCTACCATTGTCTCGATCAATGCTTCACTCGGGGTCATTTTGACTTTGCTCATGTTGTTCCTCCTTAATTATCTGTTATTTATCTAAAATTATTAGAAACGAGGATATCAGATATCTAATACCCCGTTAAGACAAATTATAAAAACGATCCAACGGACCTTTTCGCGCAGGTCAACTGTTTGAATTGGTTTTCAAACTTTATACTAAGTTTTTAAATATGGGAAGATAAAACCGATTCAAGTTCGTCCAAACATCCTGAATAAAAATGGTCGGCACCGTTTATGACTTTAAGATGTGCGTTTGGGTTCCATGAAGGTTGCATGGTTTTAATTCGATCAGCAGGTGCAATATCATCCCTGCTGCCGGTAACCACAAGCTTGAGGCAGGGAATTGAATTGACAGGGCTAAAATCGACAAACCCGACAGGGGGTGACACCATTACCATACTCTCAACAACATTGCTCTTGTTGATTGCAAGTGCATTGATCCAGGCTCCAAAAGAGTATCCTGCCAGATCTATATTTTTTATTCCCATTTGTTTGAGGGTTGAAAGTGCAGCATGTACATCTTCCTGTTCGCCTGCGCCTTCATCATAACTTCCCTGACTTTTTCCAGCGCCGCGAAAATTGAATTTTAATGTTGTAAAACTTTTATTTTGATAAGCACGGGCAATCAGATCGACAATAAAATTATTCATATCCCCGCCATAAAGAGGGTGCGGGTGTGTGATGACTACCCCATTTTCGATACTGCTTTTATCAAGGAGTCCTTCTAATTGATAATTTTCAGATAGAAAAGAAATGCGTTCTTCCATTATTCAATAACAAAATGCACTCGTCTGTTTTTTCTTCTGGATTCTTTGTTACGATCCTTATATGAGGGGGATTCTTTCCCATAGCTGACAACTGTAAGCCTTGACGGTAATATACCCATCTTTATCAAAGAGCTTTTTACTTCTCCCCCGCGCCTTGCGCCAAAGGCAAGGTTATACTCTGCGGTACCCCGCTCATCTGTATGCCCTTGAATAATTACCGAAATTTCAGGATTCTTTTTTAGCCAGCTGGCTTTTTTCTTTAACATTGCCTGTGCTTCCGAAGATAGAGAATAACTTCCTTTGCTAAAATAGATGTCTTCATTTACAAACATGCCCATGGCAGCCGCCATCTCACGCTCTGCTTCTGCCGATGCTTCACTCAGACGCCCCTTTTCAAGGACCCGCTGCCGTTCAAGTTCTTCCTGTCTTTTTATTTCGGCAAGCCTTGATTCTTCTTCTTTTTGTCTTTCAGCCTCATCCTCAGACGCCTGACTTAAAGAAGGCTCGTCCTCAACTGTCTTGCCTGCACATGAGGCAAAATAGACATTACCGGGGATAATAAATAAGAGGGCCAAACCTATCCACAACTTATTTTTCATTTTCTTCTCCTTTTTTGTCGGAGTTTTCTTTTTCAGAAAATTGATTTTATTCCCCGTAAATGTGGAGCCTCTCGTGGTGCCATATCCCAAGAACATCAAAAATCTCCATATCAGCAAAATATACTTTAGTGAGTCCGTGGCTCTTTGCAATATCCCCGATAGCATTGGAATTAAATTCCGTATAAAGCCCATAACCGGAAATCGGTTCCTCTACATGGATGATTAATCCATTTGCATGAATATTTGTTACATGTGTATTATTAAGATCCTGTGTGTAGGGCACTCTAATATGCGTAAAGACCTTCCCTGATGGAGCCCCGCCTACAAACTGATCGAATAAGCTGCATCCGCCAAGCAAAGGGATGAATAAAAGAAAAGAGACCATAATCGTTTTTACTGTTATAGACATTTTTATTCTCCTGCCCGATCAATCCCCATAAACAATAACCCGCCAATGGCTATATATTCCAAAAAATATCTGTTTTGTTTCCTGATCTGCATGTTTCAGAATTTTAATGTTTCCATTTTTTGCTGCGGCCGCGTAGCTGGCATCTCCCCAGGCAACCAGCCAGAACAGGCCATAGGCATCGGCAACGCCTACTTTTGAACCCAGTTCGGTTTTATTAAGGTTTTGGTCGTATGGGGTTTTAGTATGGACATACGCACAGCCGCTGAAAACTAAAATGATAGCAAGAAAAATTGTGAGCTTGATTCCGGATTTCATATCAACTCCTTTTGATGATGTGCTACAAAGAAAAATGGATAAAAATTTAAAATCCTTTAATAGCAAAAAGGTCTTCGGATATCAATACAATAACACCAATATGAGTCTCTGCAACAAAAATTTATTTATCTGAGCCTAAAGTTTTAACCGATAATGACCGATGGATAAATCAGGAGGTTCATATTATGGATATAACCATTGGCGGCATGCCTTTTATAAAAAAGGACCCGCTAAAAGAAAAAATTGCTTCGCGCTCAAGTGCTAAGCTTTTTCGCAGGGATCAGCGAAAAAACATGCAGGACCGCCGAAAGAGCGTAAGGGATGGTGTCTTTGTTTCGCTGTCGTATAAAAAAGATCGTCGACAGCCGCAGGATAGAAGAAAAAGCTACTAATAAAGCAACAGTAGCAATAGCAAAGACAAAATCATAACAAGCGTTGCGGGCAAGTAAATGATTCCGGAAGGCAGGAAAATAGGTATAGTCGTGTTTACCTGCTTTCCACCGGTACTACTATAAGTTTCTGTCCGGGATGAATAACAGTCTCAGGAGTAAGCCTGTTTAATTTACGCAAAACATCCACAGTTAACCCATAACGACGGCTTATCTGATATAGTGTTTCCTTAGCCTTAACCTCATGATAGACGGGAGGTGCTATCTTTTTTGAAATCTTTGTTTGTTCAGGTTTTTTACTTTCAGCAGCTTTTTTACCCTTTTTTTGCG
>JASJGP010000381.1:0-3997 GCA_033791485.1 Desulfobacterales bacterium
GGAACCATCGTGATGACAACGATTACTACACCCAGCCCGGCTTACTTTTCCGGCTGATGAGCCCTGGACAGCAGGAATCGCTCTTTGCAAATACCGCCCGTGCCATGGGCGATGCTCCCGAGGAGATTAAGATCCGCCATATCGGGAACTGCATGAATGCCGATCCGACTTATGGAAAGGGCGTGGCCGACGCTTTGGGCATTTCGCTTGACGATTTGCCCAGAGAGTCATCGAAGGGTTGAACCTGGAGGTCAAAGAAATAGAGCGTTTGGCCGAGATGCACAAGGAAGAAAGGGCCAGGGCAACCGGGAAGATAAGCACAGACTTCGAAAAGTGCCGTTTTTTAAAGGTCTCAGGTTTTTGTTGCCGATTTTAACCAGGCATGGAAGATGCTGCTAAAAGCTACCGGATCCGGTGATAGTTACACAACTTTGTAAAAAGTACTGATGCACTCGTAAAAAGTCTTTGAATAAGCGACGGATGGCATCGTTCCAGGGCTCATATACCCCCGTTAAAAATCAGCGGGATAAAAAAGCGTAGTGGGTTTTTAGGGACGAGACTATACGATATAGTATGTCGAGTTCCTGAAAAACTGCTACAACGCAGTAGATGAGACTTTTTACGACGCCATCAATACAGCTTGCGACGGGAGAAACCCTTTCCTATGACATTAAAGGTGTTTTCGGTGATAAAGAAGGCGTCTGAATCTATGTGGAAGACCGCCTCTTCCAGACGCTTGAGCTGATAATTGTTGACCACCGTCATAATTACCTTTTTGCGCTGACCGGTATATGCACCGCGTCCGAACAAAAAGGTGCTTCCCCTGTTAAGTTTTTCAAAGATAGCCTTAGCAATTGAATCGGACCTGTCGGAAATAATTATAACCATTTTTCGCTGGTTGAACATACTGAGGAAGTAATCGGCTACCTGGGAAGCGACAAAGGAAAGTATAAGAGAAAAAAGAATTAGGTCAATATCCATAAAACCAAAACTGATACCAAAGAGAACCAGATTAAAATAGAAAAAGAATCTGCCGATTCGTACATTGTATTTCTGGTTGAGAATAATTGCAATTATATCTGATCCGCCTGCTGATCCAAAGGAATGAAGGTAAATCCCGGCCCCGGCACCAATGAGAGCACCGGCGGCAAGTGCCGCCAGCAATTTGTCATGGATAGGGATTGTAAACGGTATTAGATCGATGGCCACGGTTAACACCACCATACCAAACAGACTGTAAAAAAAGAATCGCCTGCTGAGAAATATCCAGCCGGCGATAAACAACGGTATGTTCAGCACAAAATACCAGATCCCGGGAGACAAACCTTTAAAGACATAATAGATCAGCAGACTAAGCCCTGAAAACCCTCCGGTAATGAAGCCATGGGGAATGGCAATGGCTTTGATGCCGATGGCTAAAACGACAGCGCCGGCCATGAGAAGGATTAGATTCCAGGCTACCGAAAAGACAATGGCCCTTTTTTTTGTAGACATTTTTGATACTCTCGTAAAAAGTCTTTGAATAAATGTCGGATGGCTAAGTAAAATGGCTCATATACAAGGCGTAGATGAGATTTTTTTACGACGCCATCATTTTTAACCCACCAATACTTCTTTATTAAATTGTTCGGAACCTATAATCGTCTTAACTGTCTTAAAAGACCCCATTATCGTCCCGATTACTCCCGGCGCCACTACATTTTGACCTGCAAGGAATAACCCTTTTACTGATGTACGATTCAGCAGAGCTGCCGCAAGCAATTGGCTGGAAGAACGAAGAACGCCATATGCACTGCCTTCGGGGCTGTTTACCCAGTCCCGCAAGGTCAGGGGGGTATAGGAATCAAGTATCTTCAAGCCTTTAAAAGGCCCTAATATTTCCTGCGCCTCATCAATTAACTGCAAGGAGTGTTTATCTTTTTCCTCAAGATAATCCTTACCGCGGCGGCCTGTTTTTTTATCTTCCCATTTGCTCCAAAGATCTGACTTACCTGATGTAAGAATAGATAAAAGATTTTTTCCGCTTTTTTCACTTTTTCGAACCTGATAAAATTTTATATCAGGAATATTCCCGTATTTATCCGTATCTACTTTAAAGATATTGTAGGGTATTTCTTTATGATAAGCGGCATCAAGTTCGGCATGAACACAAAAAATCCCAAATGTATTTTTTAAATTTGAAATCCTTTTTCTGTATGAAGGCTTTACTGCTCCATCCGGCAACATGTCGAGGACAACTTTCGGATGAACTGCCCCGATAACAAGGGGAGCTTTCAATACCCTGCCCGACTTCAAGCGAACACCTTTTACAACACGTGAATCCACAAGAATTTCTTTGACTTTGTCGCTTTGAATAATGCTTCCGCCCAGGGATTTCAGACGTTCTGCAAAAACATCCGCCATATGTGAACCGCTGCATTTCAATCTCCAGGACGAAGACAAATAAGAAACAAGAGCCATATTATGATAAAAAGCCGGGCATTCTTCTGCCGGAACACCTATCCAGCATGATGGAACACCCAGAACACTTTTTAAGCCCGGCGAACAATTTAATTTGGTCAGGATTTCTCCTAATGTTTTGGATTGGTCGAGCAGTAATAAATCGTTTTGGGTTGAATAGAGAAGATCAAGAGAATGTAACTTTTCGGCAGCCTGTCGCATCGGTTTTATTATGGCTGAAATCTGCTTATGTTCCTTAGGAAAGGTACATTTTAAATTGTGCTCATACGCATCAAATCCTTCAGGAAAATCGAAAATTCCTGATTTGATAAAACCGGTGTTAAAAATATATCTGTCAATGATACCGTTTTGCCCCATTCTTTCCACCGGAATTTTCGAAGTAACATCAAAATAATCAAAAAATTTTCTCAGGATCTGTCCTTCATCGAGAGATCCCAGGTAATGAACTCCTATGGAGCATTCAATCCCGTTTCGCGTATAGCTTCGTGTCAGTCCGCCGGGAAGCCTGTTTTTTTCTATAACCGTAACATGATAACCGAGTTTGGATAGAATAATAGCGGTTGTAAGCCCGCCTATACCTGATCCGATAATCAAAACATCCTTTAAGGAAGATGCATTTGTTTTCATTTTATCCCTTTTCAAATAATAAGCGCGTCCTGCTTATAAGGTCTGAAACAGAAAGTCTGTGGCCGTTAAAGTCCGGTTCAATACTGCCGACCAGTTTTATTTCTATGGGCTCACTGATACCTGTATTAACCAGGCAGGTTTTCGGTCTGTACAGCGCGTTTGTATTTTTTATTAAACATACTTTTAAAGGAACTTTACAGCGCCGTGCTATTTTAAAAGCTCCTTCATTTAGCGTTCCGATAGAACCGTCTTTACTTCTTGTCCCTTCAGGAAAAATAAAAAGATTTCCTCCTGAAGACAAAAACTCATCCATTTTCTCCACACGTTCAATCATTAGAGAAGAAAACGCCCCGACGGACGTTGAAGGAATATATCCTGATGTTTTTAATATCGATCCAAATACAGGGACTTTAAAAAAAGTGCTCTTTACAATGGTTTTTTGCTTTTCGAGCAGTGAAACAAAAAGAAGAGGATCAAAATAAGACAGATGGTTACACACTATAACACAAGACCTGATAGAACGGACTTCGTCTGAAATATTTATCACCAGCTTGGGGATCAGCAGCCTGGATAGTAAAAAAAAACTTTTAAAAAAAAGGTGATTTAATTTTTGAAAAGCACTCTCACGATTTGTTGAAAATAATATTGCTCCGAGATAAAAAGGTGAAAAAAATGTGATAAATCCAAATATCAAATATATCCAATGGAGTAAAGTAACTGCAAGATCATAGGCAGGTTTCAGGTATATGAAAAAAGGCCGCATGTTGTGCTTATTCAAACTTTTTAATAATCAAACTTGTATTGACACCGCCAAAGGCAAAATTCTGTATTGCGGCAATCCGTATATCTTTTTCAATCATACGCGTCACATGCCTGAGCATGGAACATCTTTCATCAATTTCATCCAGGT